>CAYTJF010000011.1:31042-45490 GCA_964437945.1 uncultured Granulosicoccaceae bacterium | reverse complement strand
GCGAACGCAGACAGTCACGCTGAACTCGAACGTATCAAGTGGATGGACCACTAGAATACAACCGCTGTAAATTAGCTGTTTGCTAATGATCACCTGACAAAGCAATTCAAGAAAAATCGAGAATACAGTGACATGTATCTCAACTACCATTTTTTGCGTCGCTTAGCAGCCCACCTGCGCGCAGGTGGACTGTGTCCTTGATCGCAGACCGGTATCCTCCTCTATCCAGATTTGGTTCAATGCTGCTTTTACTTGACCTTTACGTCAACGTAAAGCAATATTATCATCCTGGTCATTAGTATTTGGGCTTTTGGGCATAGTTGCGTAAAGTAGGTTCTAAGGCCATTTTCGTTCCAACGGCATGTTCAGCATTGGAAGCAAGGCACTGGGCATGAACATGATTCGTTGTCAAAGGCGCGATAATCAATGTCAGAGGCACAACAAATAGTAATGAACAAATCGGTTGTCGAACATAGTGATATTGCCCGTCAGGCTCAGGCACTTCCAAGTTTTCCTCACTACTTATTGCACAATGCTGAGCAATACCGGGACCGTGTCGCCATGCGCCACAAAGACCTGGGGATATGGCGCGAATGGACCTGGTCAGATCTGCTGGTTGAAATCCGGAGTTTTTCCATGGGGCTGCTTGAGCTTGGGCTCCAGCCTGGCGACAAGGTCGCTATCATTGGCAATAATCGTCCTCGCTTGTATTGGAGCTTTGCAGCAATACAAGCCGCAGGCGGGGTGCCTGTTCCGGTTTATTCCGATTCTGTTGCGCAAGAGATGGGCTATGTACTCGATCATGCCAGTATTCGTTATGCAATATGCCAGGATCAAGAACAAGTCGATAAAGTGCTGTCATTGCAGGAAACCCTGGCCCAGTTGCAGTGTGTGATCTATGACGAAGATCGTGGCATGCGACAGTACGACGCGACGCGCGTGCATGCTTTTACAGCTGTACAGCGATCAGGAGAACAGGTAATTGAACGTGACCCGGGCGCCATTGCAAAATGGTGTGATGACATAGATCGCCTCGACACTGATGCGCTTTGCGTGATTCTCTATACCTCAGGTACTACCGGCAGGCCAAAAGGTGTCATGTTGTCTTATCGCAATTTGATCATCACCAGTTTGAATGCCAACCGGTTCGATTCATTAAACGATCAGGAAGAAACGATTGCGTATCTTCCATTGGCGTGGGTAGGTGATCATGTGTTCTCTTATGGCCAATCATACACGGCAGCCTATTGTGTTTGTTGTCCTGAGGATCCTGATACGGTTACTTCCGACCGACGTGAAATTGCACCAAGCTATTTTTTCGCTCCACCGCGCGTGTTTGAAAATTTACTCACCAGTATTAGCGTCAATATGGAAGACGCCAGTCGGCTAAAGCGCGGTATGTTTAACTACTTTATTAAAGTTGCGAACCGCTACGGTGAAAAAATCCTGAACAATGAATCAGTCTCGCCCGTGGGAAGTATGCTTTATGGCATGGGGCGACTATTCGTTTATGGCCCGCTAAAGAACCGCCTTGGGATGAGCAAAGTACGTGTTGCCTACACGGCGGGGGAAGCCATAGGGCCAGATATTTTTCGATTTTATCGCTCGCTCGGTATCAATCTTAAACAGCTTTATGGACAAACTGAAGCCAGTGTTTATATTACTGCTCAACCGGACGGTCAAATTGATGCCAACACGGTCGGCCCACCATCGTTGGAAGTTGAGATAGATATTGCTGATAACGGAGAGGTACTCTATCGCTCACCGGGCGTATTTATGGGTTACTACAAAAACGAAGAGGCGACCGGAACCACCAAAACCAATGATGGTTGGGTTCATACTGGAGATGCTGGATTCATTGATGATGCCGGGCACCTGCGTATTATTGATCGATCAAAAGATGTTGGCAAGCTAAACAACGGTAGCTTGTTTCCCCCCAAGTACATTGAAAACAAATTGAAGTTTTACTCCGATATTAAAGAGGTTGTGGCATTTGGTGACGGACGCGACTATGTAGCCGTATTTATCAATATAGATTTAACCGCTGTGAGTAATTGGGCTGAACGCAACAATATTGTCTACGGCTCGTATCAAGAGTTGGCTGCACATCCGCAGGTGTATGAAATGGTGCATGCGCACGTGGTAAAAGTAAACAAGGATTTGGCGGCAGAGTCTCGCGTGGCCGGTGCGCAAATAAAACGTTTTCTGGTGCTGCACAAAGAGCTTGATGCGGACGATGGGGAGCTGACAAGAACCTTGAAAGTGCGTCGAAGTTTTATAGTCGATCGATATGGAGAATTAATTGAAGCCCTGTACTCTGAGAAGTCGGAACAATTTGTCTCCACCAGTGTAACCTTTGAAGACGGACGCACCGGCACCATCGAAGCTAACGTTAGAATTCAGAATGTAGACTCTGAAGCAACTACTCAGCAGGGGGCAGCATGAGTGCGCATTTAGATGTGCCAGAAGCGGAACCGACTATTGCAGGTGTTGTCGATGATGCATCCAGCCCGGCAAAAGAGGTGTTATTGTCAGTAGCCAATGTAACGCTGACGTTCGGTGGTGTAAAAGCCATTAGCGATGTTTCATTCGATATTCAAAAAGGTGAAATTCGCGCCATCATTGGCCCCAACGGTGCCGGTAAAACCTCCATGCTTAACGTCATCAACGGCTTCTACCATCCCCAGCACGGGCGTATTAGTTATAAAGGCCGTGCGCGCAAAAAAATGAAACCATACATGGCGGCATCGTCCGGGATTGCTCGCACTTTTCAAAATGTTGCTTTGTTCTCCGGTATGAGTACCCTCGATAACATTATGTCTGGCCGTTCGTTAAAAATGAATCGCGGCTTACTATGGCAGATGTTACACGTAGGTCCTGCCAGAACAGAGGAAATTGAGCATCGAGAGTATGTTGAAACAATAATAGACTTTCTCGAAATAGCCCACATTCGAAAGCAACCAGTGGGCAAACTTCCCTATGGTCTGCAGAAACGCGTTGAGCTGGGTCGAGCAATGGCGATGGAACCTGAGTTGTTATTGCTTGATGAACCCATGGCCGGAATGAATCTGGAAGAAAAGGAAGACATGAGTCGATTTATTCTTGATCTGAACAGTGAGTTCGGAACCACTATTGCGCTCATTGAACATGATATGGGTGTGGTTATGGACCTGGCCGACCGGGTCGTGGTGCTCGACTACGGGCAAAAAATTGCCGATGGTACGCCTTCAGAGGTACAAAGCAATCAAAACGTCATAGATGCCTATTTGGGAGTTGCGAGCTGATGGAAAAGCTATTCAGTGCTTTGGATATGGCATTGCTCGCACCGTTCCGCGACATGCTCTCGTTACCTGACTTCTTATTGCAAGTCATTTGGGAAGGCTTTGTTTCAGGCATTTTGTATGCACTTATCGCGTTAGGCTTTGTGCTTATTTATAAGGCGTCTGCTGTTTTTAATTTTGCTCAAGGCATCATGGTGGTATTCGCAGCGTTGGTGTTGGTCAGCCTGTTCGATCTGGGTGTGCCGGCCTGGCTTGCGCTGATTCTGACGATCGGCATCATGGGCCTGTTAGCTTTGTCAATTGAGCGAGTGGTTCTGCGTAAACTGGTCAACCAGCATGAAGCCATCTTGCTTATGGCTACGATCGGTTTAACGCTGGTACTAAAAGGTGCGGGGCAACTGTTTTTTGGTGGTGAGCCAAAATCCATGATTACCGAAGAGCTTGGGTTATCCACCGGCTCCACAGATATAGAAGTGTTCGATGGCATCATCATATTTCAGCACATCGATATTGCTGCGGCAGTCATTGCCATTATCATGGTCGCATCACTGGCTTTGTTCTTTTCACGCACACGAATTGGACGGGCCTTACGTGCGGTGGCTGATGACCATCAGGCCGCGTTGTCGGTAGGCATATCACTGAACCAGATCTGGGCTATTGTCTGGTTTGCCGCTGGTATAGTGGCACTGGTCACCGGAATTATGTGGGGTGCACGATCAGATGTATCGTTCGCATTGGAAATCATTGCATTGAAAGCGTTGGCAGTACTTATTTTAGGTGGGTTCACGTCAGTACCTGGTGCCATCGTTGGTGGTTTGATTGTTGGTATTGGTGAGAAGCTCTTTGAAGTGTATTGGGGACCCATGTTTGGTGGTGGAGTGGAAGCCTGGTTCGCCTACGTACTCGCGCTTATCTTTTTACTGTTCCGGCCGCAGGGCATGTTCGGCGAACGTCATATAGAGAGAGTCTGATGCTATACCGTGAAGCAGGACAATTTAAAACCACCTACGCTGCAGATCAGGCGTTATTGCCTATTGCACAAGATCGTATTGGTTTAATACTGGTCTTAGCTGTTGCCTTTGTAGTAATACCGCTGTTTGCTAGTGAGTTTTTTCTTAGCTCAATCATGATTCCGTTTCTGGTGTTTTCGCTGGCAACAATAGGGCTCAACATTTTAATGGGGTATGCAGGCCAACTATCGCTTGGCACCGGTGCTTTTATGGGCGTTGGTGCTTACAGTTGCTACAAAATGACAAGTCTGTTTCCAGATTTAAATATTTTGATTGTGTTATTGCTCTCCGGTTTTTTCGCTGCAGGTATCGGGGTAATTTTTGGTTTACCCAGTCTGCGCATAAAGGGTCTGTATCTGGCTATAACAACACTTGCAGCGCAGTTTTTTCTTGAATGGTGTTTCATTCGAATTGGCTGGTTGTACAACTACAATGATTCAGGTGCCATAGAAGTGCCGCAACGCTTGTTGTTTGGACTGACAATCACCGGCCCACAAGCTACAGCGACAACCCGATACATGGTTATTCTCATCGTTGTTTCCATTATGACCTTGATCGCTGCAAACGTGCTGCGTGGTCGAATTGGTCGCTCGTGGATGATGATACGCGATATGGATATCGCCGCAGAGCTTATGGGTGTACGCCCCTTGTACGCCAAGTTATCAGCGTTTGCTTTTTCCAGTTACTACTGCGGTGTTGCCGGTGCACTAATGGTCTTCTTCTGGTTGGGCTCTGCAGAAGTTGAATCTTTCGATATCAATCATTCGTTTCTGTTCTTGTTCATGGTCATCATTGGTGGAATGGGGTCGCTAACTGGCTGCTTTATGGGCGCGGCTTTTATATGGGTGTTGCCGGTAATCCTGCGTGCCATACCTCCCGCGTTTGAATTGGACATATTAGCTGCGACGATGGAACACATTAGCTCAATTGTCATTGGTGTATTGATTATATTTTTTCTTATCGTAGAACCTCATGGGCTTGCGCGTTTGTGGCGTGTTGGTAAAGAGAAACTGCGAACCTGGCCCTTCCCGTATGCAAGTTAGCGGGTAGATTTTAGTTGTAGGAAAACGCGATAGAAAACGCGATGAAAGTATGACACTAGTGTCGCGAATATGTCGAATATATGTTGTTACTATTGGAGACTTGGAGAATCTATGAATATTAAAAAGTTGGGCTGTAGTGCCATTGCTGTGGCAGCCTTCGCTGCATTTATGCCAGTGGCTCAAGCAGAGGACACGCTGTTTATACCGTCACTGACTTATCGTACTGGTCCTTTTGCCGGCGGTGGTATTCCATTCGCTGATGGCTTCGCTGATTACTTCAACATGCTTAATGAGCGTGACGGTGGCATTGGCGGCGCAAAAGTGATCGTTGAAGAGTGTGAAACGGCATACAACACGCAAAAAGGTGTCGAGTGTTACGAAGCCACGAAGGATAAAGGTGCCTTGGCTTATAACCCATTATCAACGGGCATCACGCTTGCGCTAATACCCAAAGCCCCCGTCGATCAGATACCGGTGTTCTCTATGGGGTATGGTTTGTCTGCTGCAGCGATCGGTGAAAAATTCCCCTGGACTTTCGTGTATCCAACAACGTATTGGAATCAGATGTCGTCCATCCTGAAGTACATCGATGCAAATGGTGGTGTAAAAGACAAGAAAATTGGATTTATTTATCTTGATGTGGGTTACGGAAAGGAGCCTCTGCCATTGCTTGAAAATCTTTCCGAATCCATGGGGTTTGAGTTAGCGAAGTACCCTGTTGGTGGTAAAGAGATGCAAAACCAGTCAGCTCAATGGTTGAACGTTCGCAAGGACCAACCAGATTGGATGGTTATGTGGGGCTGGGGCGCAATGAATCCAACGGCTGTTAAAGAGGCTGCAAAAATCCGCTTCCCGCTTGATCGTTTTATTGGTAACTGGTGGGCAGGTTCTCACAATGACTTAAACGCGGTCGGTGAATCTGGCAAAGGCTACCTGGCAGCCAATTTCTCAGGCATTGGTCAGGATTTTCCGGCGGTTCAGGATATTCTGACGCACGTGGTGGAAAAGGGTAACAGTAAAGTTGCATCACCTGATGACGTTGGCAACGTACTCTATAACCGGGGTATGTTCAACGCGGTTGTACTGGCTGAGGCCATCATGATTGCGCAGGAAAAAACCGGCAATGCTTCAATAACCGGTGCTGATATGCGTGACGGTCTGGAAAACATCAACCTTGATCAGGCGCGCCTCAAAGAGCTTGGGCTAGAAGGTTTTACCGGCGAGGTCAAAGGCAGCTGTGCAGATCACGAGGGAGCCGGTTCGGTATTCTTGCAACAGTGGACCGGCTCGGACTGGGAAAAAGTAACTGATCTGATCGAACCTATGAACGATACGGTTAGACCATTGCTTGAAGAAGCTGCTGATAAGTATGTGTCTGACAAACCTGATTGGGTTGGACAAACCTGTAGCTAAGTCGTCATCTAGTCAGTTGGCTGAGTTTATGCACCGACTGAATTTATATGTTGATCGAAGTTATATGTTAATTGGATTTTTAATTTCATGAAAAAGCGAGCACACTCTTGTGGCTAAAGCCAATAGTCAAAACGATGTAGATAATATACTCAATGTGAACAACATTGAGGTCATCTACGATCACGTGATATTGGTACTCAAGGGTGTGTCGCTTCAAGTACCCAAAGGCGGAATAGTTGCCTTGCTCGGCGCGAACGGGGCGGGCAAAACAACCACTTTAAAAGCGGTTTCAAATTTATTACAGGCCGAACGCGGTGAGGTCACCAAAGGCTCAATTGAATTCGAAGGCAAACAAATTCAGGCGCTATCACCCAACGTGCTGGTTCGGCGCGGCTGCATTCAAGTTATGGAAGGTCGGCACTGTTTTGAGCATCTGACCATTGAAGAGAACTTAATGACAGGTGCCTTTACCCGAAAAGACGGCAAGGCTGCCATACGAGAAGACATGGAGATGGTCTACAACTATTTCCCACGTTTGGGTGAAAGAAGAGGCTCGCAAGCTGGCTACACTTCTGGCGGCGAACAGCAGATGTGTGCCATAGGTCGAGCACTGATGTCGCGACCCAAAATGATCTTGCTCGACGAACCATCAATGGGTCTTGCACCGCAATTGGTGGAAGAAATATTCGATATTGTTCAACAGCTCAACCAGGATACCGGTGTGTCTTTTCTACTGGCCGAACAAAACACCAATATTGCGCTGCGCTATGCCACCTATGGTTATATTCTTGAATCCGGGCGAGTCGTGCTTGATGGTTCAGGAGAAGAACTGCGCGACAATGCTGATGTAAAAGAGTTTTATCTTGGCACCGGTGGTGAAGGGCGTAGAAGTTTCAGAAATGTCAAACACTATAAGCGTCGTAAACGCTGGTTAGCTTGATCTTACCCATCGTATAATACCGGTACACCCACACCCGAGAGTATTGGTCTGTTGAGCGAGTACTACGACGAACTAGACACCCAGGAACCCGGCATTCGTGCGCAAGCGCAATTTGCAAACTTGGCTCAGCATCTGCAAAGTGCCGTGCAAAACTGTCCCGGGTTGGCAGAGCATCTCGCCGGTATTGATCTATCGGTCATCAACGATGAACAATCTCTGCAACAGCTTCCTGTGCTCAGAAAGTCTGCCCTTATGGAGGCTCAGGCTAAACACCCGCCATTTGGTGGCTTTGTCAATGAAAGTGGGCTTGAGGGCTGTCGTGTTTTTATGTCACCGGGACCCGTGTGGGAACCTCAGGTCGGTGTGGTCGACCCATGGGAAGCAGCGCGCGCGTTGCATGCGGCAGGGTTTCGTCGCGGTGATCGAGTACACAATACCTTTTCATATCACGTCACTCCCGGTGGCTTTATGCTTGATGAAGGTGCTCGAGCATTGGGATGCAGTGTTTTTCCATCAGGTACCAGCTCAACAGAGCAGCAAATAGAAACCATGCAGACCTTCGCAGCCTCAGCCTTTGTTGGTACGCCTGACTATTTGCTTAATGTGTTAACCAAAGCAGATGAATTGATGGTTTATTTGCCTGCTTTAAAGCGCGCCATGGTCTCTGGTGGGCCTTTGTTTCCGGCTATGCGCAAAGATTTTGATCAACGCGGCATTGCTGTGCAGCAATGCTACGCCACCGCCGACCTGGGTGTTATAGCCTACGAAACAGCCACAGACGGGGTTGTTCATCCGGGCATGCTATTAAATGAACATTTGATTGTAGAGATCGTCAAGCCAGGCAGTGGGGACCCGGTCGATGCGGGTGAGGTTGGCGAAATGGTAGTTACCCGTCTGCACCCTGATTATCCGCTGGTGCGATTTGCTACTGGTGACCTATCAGCATTTATTGATGAGCCAAGCCCGTGTGGTCGAACAGCGCGGCGCATAAAAGGCTGGATGGGAAGGGCAGATCAGCGCACCAAGGTACGCGGCATGTTTGTTGATCCTACCCAAATTCAAGCGCTGCGAAAAGCGCATCCTGAAGTGTCGCAGTTGCGACTGGTAGTCACCCGCGATGACAACAAAGATGTCATGACTTTGCAAGTTAACACAACTGATTCTGCTGGTGGCGAGTCAGTCAACAGCGATGCGTTAAAAGATTCTCTGAAACGCCTAACTGGGCTTAGTGGCGATATTCAGTGGCAAGATACGCCGCTACCAAACGATGGCGTTGTCGTAGATGATCAGCGTGAGGTTGGGTAACGAGTATGTCTGATACAGATACTGCTGAAATAAACACGGTCATTGATAAGGATACAACAACCCCGTCCATGCGAACCATCGCCATGCCGGCCGATACCAACCCGGCTGGTGATATCTTCGGTGGCTGGATTCTGTCACAGATGGATTTGGCCGGTGGTAGTCATGCGTACTACGTGGCACAGGGACGAGTCTCTACTGTGGCCATTACGGCCATGCAGTTTCATCTGCCCGTTTTTGTTGGAGATGAAGTCAGTTGTTATTGTGCAACACACCGTATTGGTACTACATCGATAACCGTGCTTGTGGAAACCTGGGTACGGCGTCGACGTTTGGAAAAAGCGGTGAAAGTGACCGAAGGGCTATTCACATTTGTTGCTCTGGATGAACGTGGTGAGCCACGAGCAGTTGCGCAAGATTTGGATGGTGAGCTGAACAGGTCGGCTGATGACTGATACTGCTGACAATTGATACTAATAATTGGTGCTGATGAATAATACCGACGAATATATATAGTCAATGAGTATATTCTAATGAGTATGTTCTTATGAGCAAATTGAAATGAATAATATTTTATGGCGACCCAGTGCTGACCGTGTCGCCAGTTCACCTGTTGAACACTTTCGAACCTTTGTTAATCAAAGATTCAATTTGAACATACAAAGCTACCCGCAGTTGCATGCCTGGTCGGTCTCGAAGTCTGAAGACTTCTGGTCTGCACTATGGGATTTTAATGGTGTTGTGTGTGAAACCAAGGGGCAACGTGTTCTCTCTAACGCTTTGCTGATGCCAGGCGCCAGCTGGTTTCCTGATGCAAAACTAAACTATGCAGCGAATTTGTTACGTCGCGATGACGACACACCTGCCATCGAATTTAAATCAGAAAATGGTGATCAGTTCAGTTTGACTCATGCGCAGCTGCGTTCACAGGTAGCATCATTGGCGCGAGCGCTTCGAGGTGAAGGGGTTGTTGCCGGAGATCGTGTAGCGGGGTTTGTGCCCAACATGCCGCAGTCAATTGTGGCTATGTTGGCAACTGCCAGTATCGGCGCTGTCTGGTCTTCGTGTTCTCCGGACTTTGGTTTGAACGGGGTGTTTGATCGATTCGGACAAATTGAACCAAAAGTATTGTTCACTGCCGATGGTTATCATTACAACGGTAAAAAACATGATTCGCTTGAACTCATCAGCGAGTTAACAGAAAAGCTGCCCAGCGTTCAAAAAGTGATTGTTATTAGCTACATTGGCCAAGGCGAGCTCAGCGGTCGCGCCAAAGCCATATCAGCATCGTTCGAACTGTTGGCTAATGACGGTTCAAATGAAGCGCTGCAAACCGAATCTTTGCCGTTCAACCACCCGCTGTTTATTATGTTCAGTTCGGGTACCACCGGTAAGCCTAAGTGTATTGTTCACGGCGCTGGCGGTACGCTGTTACAGAACATTAAAGAACATCAAATGCATGTTGGTGTACAGGCCGATGAGCGCGTGTTCTTTTTTACCACTTGTGGCTGGATGATGTGGAACTGGCTGGTAACCGGTCTGGCAGTGGAAGCCACACTACTGCTATTTGACGGTTCGCCGTTTTATCCCGACGGCAATGTGATATTTGATTTTGCGCAACAATCCGGGATGCATTACCTTGGTACATCGGCAAAGTTTATAGATGCGTGTAACAAAGCCGGCATAGAGCCAGCCAAAACCCATCAGCTGCCTGAATTAAAGTCTGTACTCTCGACCGGTTCGCCATTGGTTCCAGAGAGTTTCGACTATGTCTATGACAAAATCGCCAAAGACATCTGTTTGTCATCCATGTCCGGTGGTACAGATATCATTTCCTGTTTTGCACTGGGCAATCCGACCTTGCCGGTTGTGCGTGGTGAGTTGCAATGTATCGGTTTGGGCATGGACGTACAATCCTATTCGGATAACGGTGAATCATTGCCACCGGGTCAAAAAGGCGAGTTGGTGTGTGTAAAGCCTTTTCCCAGCATGCCAATCGGTTTTTTTAATGATGAAGATGGCTCCCGATACAAAGCGGCCTACTTTGAGCGTTTTGACAATATTTGGTGTCATGGCGATTACATTAGCCTGACTGAGAACGCTGGTATGATAATTTATGGGCGCTCAGATGCTGTTCTCAATCCGGGTGGGGTTCGTATCGGCACTGCCGAGATATACCGCCAAGTAGAGCAGTTTGATGAAGTTGTAGAATCACTGGTGATTGGTCAATCGTGGGACAACGATGTCAGAGTCGTGTTGTTTGTCCGGTTGCGAGAAAGCATACAACTGGATGATGAGCTGATTAAAAAAATTCAGGCCCATATTCGCACCCACGCTACTCCCAGACATGTGCCAGCTCGGGTTGTGCAGGTGAGCGATATTCCACGTACTCGCAGCGGTAAAATCGTTGAGCTTGCCGTGCGTAAAATTGTTCATGGTGAAGCGGTTGATAACATTGACGCGCTGTCTAATCCAGAAGCGCTTGATTTATTCAAAGATCGTGCTGAGTTGACTGTTTAGGTTATGCCAACTTATGCAGAAATTAGAATTGATCACTTTTCTGCAGGCATACTGGTGCGGAACTATCCGTGACGGAATAGATCGATCGCAATTTCGATCGATTGCACTACTGAGCAATTGAGCTAATGAGTAACATCGACTCACTCGAAGCATTGAAGGAACTCCTGTCCAATACCAGGTTGCCTCCGGTAAACAACTGGCATCCGGAAACCACTCGTGACATCGATATGCACATTGCTCGCAATGGTGACTGGTATTACAACGGGTCTGTTATTGCCAGAAAGCGCATGGTGAAATTATTTTCCACTGTGTTGCGCTGCGACTCGGACGGTGAAACCTACCTGGTTACACCCCAGGAACGACTTCGAATCCAGGTCGAAGACGCCCCTTTTACTGCAGTTCTGCTACATAAAGAGGGTCTGGGGGAAAAGCAAGGGCTGGTATTAACCACCAACACTGAAGACAAAATACTTGCAGGCTTGAAGCATCCTATTGTGGTGGAATACAACAGACCCGATGGTGAGCCGTCACCCTATATAACCGTTCGCGACAATTTGCGCGCATTGATTTCAAGATCGGTTTTTATTGAGTTGGCCAATCTGGCTGTCAACAAAGGCGAGTATTTTGGTGTGTTCAGTGATGGTCACTTCATGCCCTTGGCGCTTGGTTGACTTCGAGTACTGATGATTACGAGTACTGATGATTATGCGTTCTGATAGCAACACCGAGAACAGCGCTTTACTTAGCGTCGATAACATCACGGTCTGGCGTGGTGACAACTTGCTATTGGATGAAGTTTGTTTTGAGTTGAGCGCCGGGCAAGTGTTACAAATTCGTGGTGCTAATGGTAGTGGTAAAACCACCTTACTTAGAATAGTTTGTGGTGTTGGTTTCAGTGATGAAGGGACGGTGAGTTGGCGCGGTGTTCCGACCAGTGACATTACTGATCAATTTAACGCTGAGTTGCTTTACCTCGGCCACAAGCCTGGAATTAAAGCGGCATTAACCCCAGTTGAAAATCTGCGAATTTTTTGCACTCTTTCAGGCCATGAATACTCATCCGCCACTGATGATGCCATTTGCGTCGCTTTGGCGCATTTATCGTTGGAATCTCAGGCTCACCTGGCGTGTCGGCACTTATCTGCCGGACAACAACGCAGGGTATCCCTTGCTCGACTGATTTTGCAGTCAGCCAGGTTATGGGTATTGGATGAACCGCTAACATCTCTGGACAGGGCCGGATTAACGTGGGTAGAAGATCAGATTGGTCAACATGTAGCCAATGGAGGCGCTGTTCTACTAACAACGCATGCACCGTTAAAAGTTGACGGTGTTACGGTTGAATCGCTTGAGCTCGGATAATCAAATGGAACAGTCTGCGGGCTCCGTAAAGGCAGAATCTACACCGACAATAAAAACAGTTGGTATCGGTCAATTGATGCTGTGTGTGCTGCGTCGAGAATGGGCGGTTGCCTGGCGAAATTCGGGCCAATGGGTGAACCCATTGTTATTTTTTATCGTCGTGGTGGCCTTGTTTCCGCTTGGCGTGGGTCCGAGTCCGGCAACATTATCGGCAATTGCCCCTGGTATTTTGTGGGTCAGCGCACTGTTAGCCGTTTTGCTCTCTCTGGGCGCTTTATTCGATGCTGATTATGCTGATGGCACCCTGGAACAAATGGTGCTTAGTGGCCAGTCATTGTCGCTTATTGTGCTTGGTAAAGTGTTGGTTCATTGGCTGCTAAGCGGTCTGCCGTTGCTGCTGGTGTCGCCATTGCTTGGCCTGTTGTTCAACCTGCCCGCAGGTGCTATTCCAGTGCTGATGCTGAGTTTGTTACTGGGCACATTAACATTAAGCCTGATTGGCGCTATCGGCGCGGCCCTGACAGTGGGATTGAACCACGCGGGTGTATTATTGTCTCTATTGGTATTGCCGTTAAGTGCGCCAGCTCTGATATTTGGCAGTGCGGCAGTAACCGCTGCGGCTAGTGATCTAGGCGCTACCGGGCAACTTCTGATACTCGCTGCGCTATTGATATTAGCTCTGTCGTTGGCCCCTTTGACCGCAGCATTGGCTTTACGCAACGCAGTAGCGGGTGGTAACTAGCCCCAGGTCTGATCGAAATCGCGCAAGTTATCGTAAATGCCTATAAAATAGACGTTTTCATTGCAGGAATAGTCTTTGTTCAAGTGGATTCATCGCTTCGGCTCTGCGCCGTTTGTATATCGTCTTGCTGGCGCTTTATCGCCATGGGTTGGTTTTTTGTGTCTGGGTGTGCTGCTCGTTGGACTCTACCTTGGCTTGATAGTCGCCCCAGCAGACTATGAGCAAGGTGAGAGCTACAGAATCATATATGTACATGTCCCAGCGGCCTTACTTTCGATGTTCGTGTATGTGGTCATGGCTGTATCGAGTGCCGTATTTCTGATTTGGCGAATGAAGCTTGCAGATGTGATTGCTCAGGCTGCAGCGCCGATAGGCGCATCGTTTACCTTTCTTGCACTGATCACTGGCTCTTTGTGGGGCAAACCCATGTGGGGGACCTGGTGGATATGGGATGGGCGGCTAACTTCCGAGCTTTTCCTGCTGTTTCTGTATTTTGGTTACATGGCACTACGTGCAGCCATTGAGCATCCGCAAAGTGCGGCAAGAGCGGCGGCAGTTTTGGCGGTGGTAGGTGTTATTAATATTCCAATTATTCATTACTCTGTTGAGTGGTGGAGCACCTTGCACCAACCGGCTACAATCACCAAGATGGGTGGGGCATCAATTCACCCGAGTATGAAATGGCCACTGTTGTTAATGATATTTGGATTTCAGTTACTCTTTGCCTATGTATTGCTCATTCGTACTCGCACTGGAATACTGCAACGTGAAGCGCGAGCGAAGTGGGTTGCGCAGTTGCCAGAGGTGCAATTATCAGAGGGGCGATTGTCAGAGG
>CAYTJF010000011.1:0-30942 GCA_964437945.1 uncultured Granulosicoccaceae bacterium | reverse complement strand
TCAGAGGGGCGATTGTCAGAGGTAAAAGGTGGCTGAGCTACAAGCATTTTTCCATATGGGTGGTTATGCATTTTATGTATGGCCTTCTTTTTTAATATCATTGGCGGTATTGGCAGGTAATGTGATGTATTCCAAAGTACAATTTAAACGTGTGTTGCGGGAAACGGCTATCCGGGCCGACGCCCTTTCGAAGAAAAATGCGAAGAAAAATTCGCGCAACAATTCTGGCCAAAAAGGTTCAACTGAAAAAGTTAATTAATGACGCCAAAACGCAAACAAAGACTCATACTGGTTTGCCTTATGCTTTTCGGTGTAGGCATGGCTGCAGCCGTTGGGCTCATGGCATTTAACGAAAACATCACCTTGTTTCGATCACCAAGCGATGTGGCAGCTGGTGAGGTAGTTGAGGGAACCCGATTTCGCATTGGCGGTATGGTGGTAGAGAACAGCGTGCAGCGCCGTAGTGATAACCTTGATATCAAGTTTGAATTAACCGACCACGTGAACACCGTGGCTGTGGCGTTCAATGGCATACTGCCAGATCTGTTCCGTGAGGGGCAGGGTATTGTAGCGCTAGGCCAGCTCGATGGTGCCGGGGTGTTTGTCGCATCCGAGGTGCTTGCCAAACACGATGAAAACTATATGCCACCAGAAGTTGCTGAAGCACTTGAGAAGGCAGGAAAGATGCCCGGCACTAGTGCAAATTTTGGTGCAAAAACAGTGGTGCAACCATGATTCCTGAGCTTGGACTTTTTTCCCTGATACTGGGTTTGTGCATGGCAACGGTGCTTGGTGTTGTGCCAATGATCGGTAGTTTTATCGGGCAACGCAGTTGGATGGCGGTGGCTCGTCCGGCGGCGCTTGCCCAGTTATTTTTTATTGCGCTCTCGTACGCCTGTTTAACCTGGACTTTCATTAGCAACGACTTCAGTATTTTGTACACCGCCAACACGAGCAACAGTGGCTTGCCACTGATATACAAAATATCGGGTGTTTGGGGTGGACATGAAGGCTCTATATTGTTGTGGGTGTTTATCCTGTCGGTTTGGGTCGGGGCGGTCGCATTGTTCAGTGCAAGCTTGCCGGCAGTTCTGCTGGCGCGTGTGCTCTCGGTATTAGGCCTGATTAGCATCGGCTTTATGTTATTTGTATTACTCACTTCCAATCCGTTTGAACGCATGTTCCCCATTCCTGCCGATGGCGCATCGCTTAACCCTTTGCTGCAAGACCCTGGTATGGCTGCGCATCCACCAATGCTTTATATGGGGTATGTTGGATTTGCGGTGGCGTTTGCTTTTGCCATAGCCGCGCTAATAGAAGGCAAGCTTGATGCTGCCACGCTGCGTTGGATGCGTCCCTGGACCAATATTGCCTGGGTGTTTTTAACCATTGGCATAGCGCTGGGTAGTTACTGGGCTTATTACGAGCTTGGGTGGGGCGGCTGGTGGTTTTGGGACCCTGTTGAGAACGCATCGTTTATGCCCTGGTTGGTCGGGACAGCGCTTATTCATTCGCTCGCCGCTTCTGAAAAGCGCGGTGTGTTCAAGGCGTGGACAGTGTTGTTGTCTGTATTGGCATTCTCTTTAAGTTTACTAGGCACCTTTTTGGTACGCTCTGGCGTGTTGACTTCAGTACATGCTTTTGCAACCGATCCGGAACGCGGTAAGTTTGTACTGCTGTTTTTGGGTATTGTTGTCGGTGGTTCGTTACTGCTGTTTGCCTTTCGCGCCCATAGCCTTAAAAGTACAGCAGTGTATGAACTCATCTCGCGCGAGTCTGCACTGTTGCTGAACAACGTTTTGCTCGTCGTCACTTGCGGCATGGTTTTACTGGCCACGCTATATCCGTTGCTACTTGATGCTTTGGGGATGGGAAAGATATCGGTTGGGGCGCAGTATTTTAATATTATGTTTGTGCTATTGATGGCGCCAATACTGGTCATCGTGGGTTTAGGCACAATGCTGAACTGGAAGCGCGATAAGCTTGATGGACGGCGCAACACGTTTATTGTTCTAGCGATTGTCAGTGTTATTCTGGGTATTTTATTTACAACCCAACTATATGGATTCAAACCGAGCGCCGTAGCTGCACTTGCCATGGCTGTTTGGATTGTTACCACCAGCATCTACAGTTTGATCTATCGACTGCGCAACAAGCGTAATCGGTTGCATGCGGTTATGCATACCCCCGGCGCTTTTTGGGGCATGACGATTGCGCACATTGGCATTGCGGTATTCACAGTAGGGGTTGCGCTAACATCAATCTATGCTGAAGAAGTAACGGTGCGCATGGCGCCGGGTGAAACGCACGAACTGAGTGTTTACACAATAGAGTTTGCCGGGGCAGAACAGGTGCGTGGCGAAAACTACGTTGCCATGCAGGGTAAATTCAATGTGAGTAAGAATGGTCAGCCTGTCTCCTCAATCGTATCGGAGAAGCGCGTTTACGATGTACGCCGAGACTTGATGACCGAAGCTGGTATCGATGCGGGGTTAACGCGTGATATTTTTATCGCCGTGGGCGAGTCTTTAGGTGACGATGGTGCCTGGGCGGTACGCCTACAGTTGAAGCCCTACATTCGTTGGATATGGTTTGGTACGCTCATTATGGCAATTGGTGGTTTACTTGCGGCACTGGACGGGCGTTATCGAATGAAAAAGAAACGCAAAGTTGCTCAAAAAGTCGAAAATCCTGCTGGTGATATTCCTGCAGGTAGTATTCCTGCGAGTAGTACTCCTACAACTATTGCCGCTGTAACAAGCACTGTGGCAACGAGCAACCCTACAGCACCCTCCAGTTAATGATCAAGTTTTTGCCATTGATTGTTTTTGCCGTGCTGGCGGGGTTTCTCTACAGGGGCTTAAGTCTTAATCCCAGTGAAGTGCCATCACCATTTATAGGTAAGCAGGCGCCGCAGGTTGTTGGTCCTGAATTTCAGGCTGAAGCTGAATTCGACTCGGCGCAAATGGCCGGACAGGTTTGGATTTTAAATGTCTGGGCAAGTTGGTGTCGTGAGTGCGCCTACGAGCACCCATTGTTTGTAGAGTTGGCCAAACAGCGATCTGCCGTACCAATTGTTGGTCTGAACTATAAGGATCAAACGGCGGATGCATCTGACTGGTTGGCGCGTTTCGGTAATCCTTACAGCAACATTGTCGAAGATCAGCCCGGCAGAGTTGGGCTCGATTGGGGTGTTTATGCTGTACCCGAAACCTTTATTATTGACCGTCAAGGAATTGTAAGGCATAAAGTGATTGGCCCGGTCACGCCAGAAATGATGGCTGATACGCTATTGCCGTTGATTGATGAGCTACTGGGGCAAGCGTCATGACAATCGTTTGGGCTGAAAGGATTGGTCGTATCGCTACAGCATTTATTGTTTACCTAATGCTTGGTTTTTCACCAACAATGGCTGCTGAGCCAATGCTGAGCTTTGACACAGAAGAGCAGGCTGCATTGTATTTGGAATTGACAAAAAGCCACCGGTGTTTGAAATGCCAAAATCAGAATCTTGCAGATTCAGGTGCCGGTATTGCGCAAGATCTCAAGCGTGAAATTTATGAACGGGTTGTTCGCGGTGAAACCGGTCCTGAAATTTCCAACTACCTGGTGACACGATATGGCGATTTTGTACGCTATAAACCTGTGTTTAAACCAACGACATATATTCTGTGGCTAGGTCCAATTTTATTGCTTGTTGTTGCCATTGTGTATGCAATGCGAATCAGTCGACATTCCACTGCGCAGCAGAACTATCCTGACAACGACACTTTGGCTCGAGCGCGCAAGCTACTCGACGATTAGGAGCCTACGCGGCAGAACCTTTCGCTGCTGCGAACACGCCACGACGGACCGTTTTAATCGAGGTACCACATAAATCGTCAAACCTGCGCTGTTGGTGTACCATAAACGCAGGCATATAAGGAATGTAATCCCATGAGAAAAACCATCGCTTTAAGCGCAGCACTTGCGTGTCTTTGTGCAACACCGTTAACAGCTAGCGCTGCGGACATTAAAATTGGCTTTGTAACCACCCTGACAACTGGTGGTGCGGTCATTGGCAACGACATGCGCGATGCGGTCAATTTAGCCGTAGAACAATTGGGCTCAGAGATGGGTGGCAAACCATTTGAAATCCTGTTTGAAGACGATGGTTTTAAACCGGAGATCGGTAAACAGGTAACGGAAAAACTGGTTAAAGAAGATAATGTCGATATTGTCGCAGGCTATATCTGGTCAAACGTTCTTATGGCGTCCTATAAATCAGCCACTCGAGCTGACAAAATTGTTATCAGTGCCAATGCGGGACCATCAGCCATAGCTGGTAAGCAGTGTAACGAGAATTTCTTCTCAACTTCCTGGCAAAACAATCAAACACCTATGGCAATGGGCGAATTATTGAACGCGCGTGACGTTAAATCGTTATACATGATGGCGCCAAACTACGCCGCAGGAAAAGACATGGTTGCAGGTGTTGAGCGAACCTTTGCCGGTGAAATTGTTGGTAAAGATCTCACCAAATGGGGAGCTGATGCACAGCTGGACTTTTCTGCAGAACTAGCCAAGGCCAAAGCATCCGATGCAGATGGGCTAGTCGTGTTTTATCCCGGTAAAGCAGGAGGTGCATTTGTTCAACAATACCAGCAAGCCGGCTTAAGTGAAGTATTACCGCTTTACACTATATTTACCATCGATTCACTTTCTCTGCCAAAGCTACAAGAGGCGAACATGGATGGCATCGTTGGTTCAGAAATGTCGGCGTTCTGGGCGCCAGATTTGGACAACGAAATGAACAAGCAGTTTGTTGCAGCGTTTAAAGAAAAATACGACCGTTACCCCTCACACTACGCAGCACAATCCTATGATGCGATCAATTTAATTGCCTCCGCTGCGAACAAGTTGGAAGGTGACTTCAGCGACACCGAAAAAGTACGCGATGAACTGATGAAAGCCGATTTTGAATCAGTGCGAGGTGATTTTAAATTCGGTAACAATCACATGCCAATCCAGAATTTCTATGCTCGTCAGGTGGTTGCCGATGCTGAAGGTAACTGGACAACCAGTATTACCAAAACGGTTCTTGAAGCACACCAGGATGTGTTTGCGGAAGAATGTAAACTATGACACTTTCATAACACCTTCAATCCGTTCTGCGAAACGTATTCTTGATGGATTGGACGCTCGTCCTGACGCAGGCCATTAATGGCCTGCAGTTAGGCATATTGCTGTTTTTACTGTGTGCTGGTCTAACGCTCACCTTCGGCATTATGGATTTAATCAATCTTGCCCATGCCTCATTTTTTATGCTTGGGGCGTTCTTGTGTGCAGCTGCAACGCTTTATTTCGATTCCTTTCCAATTGGCGTATTGATCGCGCTGGTCGCTACCGCTTTACTGGCATGGCTGGTTGAACGACTTGTCATTACGCGTTTATATACCCGCAGTCATCTTGATCAGTTACTGGCAACGTTCGGATTGATTCTGATCGCCGACACGGGTGTTCATTTGGTCTGGGGCCCCGCAGGAATAGCTATACCAATACCGCCAGTTCTACAAGGTCAGGTGAGTTTGGGGACGCTGGTTGTGCCAAACTTTCGCTTGCTTATCATCGCCATTGGGTTATTGATTGCCGTCGCTTTATATTGGTTAGTGAACAAAACCCGAACTGGCATGTTAATTCGAGCTGGTGCATCTAATCGTCGAATGCTTAGCGCGTTGGGCGTTAACGTACCATTGTTATTCAGTGTGGTGTTTGTGCTGGGTGCTGTACTGGCTGGATTGAGCGGATTATTGATAGCACCCATAACAGAAGCTTCGATAGGGATGGGCAACGATATAATAATCACCGCATTTGTGGTGATTATCATTGGTGGTATCGGTTCTATAAAAGGGGCCTTTGTTGCTGCCATGTTAATCGGGTTCATCGATACCTTTGGTCGTGCTTTTCTCGATACCGTTTTTGCATTATTCATGTCCGTTGATGCCGCAGAGACAGCAGCGCCGGCTGTATCGGCCATACTGGTTTATGTGTTGATGGCGATAATCCTTGTATGGCGGCCTCAGGGTCTGTTTCCACCTAAGCTACGTTAATGAGCACGTTATATTTACGCCGTACAGCGGCAGCGGTTCTGCTGCTAACGTTATTACTGACACCCTTGGTCATGCTATATGCAGGCAAACCTTTCTGGCTCGATATCTTTACAAGGTTGGTGATACTGGCAATTGCTGCCAGTAGTCTGAGCTTGCTGCTCAGTGTTGCCGGGCTGGCTTCATTTGGTCACGCTGCCTATATTGGCTTGGGTGCCTACGCGGTTGGTATTCCTGTGTATTACGAAACCTACGGCGGCAGCGACTGGCTTGGTAGCTACAACGGATGGTGGCATCTGCTACTTGCCATTCTGGTTTGCGGATTGTTTGCATTCGTCACCGGTGCGATTAGCTTGCGTACCCGTGGTGTTCATTTCATTATGATTACAATGGCCTTTAGCCAGATGATTTTCTACTTATTTGTGTCACTGGAAGAGTTTGGTGGAGATGATGGCTTGTCAGTTGACCAACGCTCTGAATTTGCATTGCTCAATATAGAAGAGCCATGGGTCTTTTATTTGTTGTGTTACGGGCTTCTGCTGCTTGTGCTTTTTATTGTGTTCAAGCTAACTCATTCACATTTTGGCAGAGTGCTACAAGCGGCCAGACAAAACGAAACCCGTGTGCTGGCACTGGGTGTGAACCCTTACTGGTATCGTTTGATTGCGTTTGTTATAGCTGGAATTATTGGTGGTCTTGCCGGAGTTTTGTTTGCAAATTTTTCATACTTTGTGTCACCTGGCATGGTTGATTGGACTCGTTCGGGAGAACTGATGTTCATGGTTATCCTTGGTGGGGTGTCTTCTTTGTTTGGACCGCTTGTTGGTGCCATCAGTTTTGTACTGGTTGAATATGTGTTATCAAGATGGACCATTTTCTGGCATCTGCCGTTTGGGCTGTTGTTACTCGCAGTGGTGTTATTTGGGCGAGGTGGTGTAATCGGGTTGTTAAAACGTGAGCACAAGTCATGAGTGTTTTGAGCACGCATGAACTGACCAAGCATTATGGTGGTGTTATAGCGACAGATGCGGTGAGCATTGCGCTTAGTGAACACAAAGTGCATGCGCTTATTGGCCCGAACGGTGCTGGAAAAACAACACTTATTGCTCAGCTTTGTGGGGCGTTAGCGCCCGACTCAGGAAACATTTTCTTGAATAGTCGAAATGTAACCAGACTAAGCGAACCAGAGCGCGTTCAATCCGGGCTTTCCAGAACGTTTCAAATTTCTTCTTTATTTCAGGATTTCAGTGTTATGGAAAACGTTGCGTTTTCCGTACAGACCAATCTGGGTCACTCTTATAAATTTTGGTCAAACGTTGGAAAAAACAAACTTATCAACAGCCGAGCTGATGAGCTACTTGAGTTGATTGGCCTTGCATCAAAATCAGGCGATAAAGCAACGGGCTTGTCTCACGGTGAGCAACGACAACTGGAAATAGCGATGGCATTGGCATCGCGGCCAAAGGTGTTGATGCTCGACGAGCCAATGGCAGGAATGAGTGGCGAAGAAAGTATGCGTCTAATACATTTGCTAAAGGAATTAAAAACCACCACCACCTTGTTGCTCGTTGAGCATGATATGGATGCTGTATTTGCATTGGCGGATGATCTAAGTGTAATGGTCGGCGGTGCGCTAATTGCCAGTGGTCCTGCTAATGAGGTCAGAAAAAATGCTGATGTCATTGCAGCGTATCTGGGGCCAGCCGAATGAAACTGCTTGAGGTGGAGCAACTGGTTACTGGCTATGAACAGAGCCAGGTATTATTTGACGTTTGCTTAAGCGTTGAGCAAGGTCAGATTGTTAGCTTGCTTGGACGTAACGGCATGGGAAAAACGACTACGCTATCTGCTATTGCCGGTTTGCTCAAGGTGCGTTCGGGTAAGGTCTGCGTCTGCGGCACTGATGTTACCAGCTGGGACGCGTTCAAAATTGTCAAACTAGGGATAGGTTTAGTGCCCGAAGGTCGCCAGATATTTCCAAATTTGACCGCACGTGAGAATTTGATTGCAACTGCTGCAAATCGATTCAACGATAGTAACCCGTGGACATTAGAGCGTGTTCTCGAGTTATTTCCTGGCTTACATGATCGTCTGGAATTTATGGGTAACCTGTTATCTGGTGGTGAGCAACAAATGCTGGCGATAGGCAGAGCACTGATGACTAACCCAAAAATGCTGATTCTTGATGATGCAACAGAAGGACTCGCGCCACAAGTACGTGTAGCGATTTGGCAATCTCTCGCTAAGTTGAAGCAAAGTGGTTTAGGTATTTTGTTGGTCGATAAGCACGTGCGCGACCTTTTGCCTCTGGTCGATCAATATAACGTCATGGAAAAAGGCCGTATTGTTTGGTCGGGCGATCGGCATGAATGGGAATCACAACCAGAGGTGCACACCAAATACTTTAGTATTTAAGGAAACTCTGATTAATTCAGTGTCATATTTTAAACGCGAAGTGAATTTATAATCGTTAAGATATTCGTTATTACAAACTTGTGCATTAAGATCAAACAAACTTGGTGCTATAAAATTGACAATCGAGTTTGTTTTGCAGTCTAACTGTAAATTGTGAAGGATTTTAAATTCGAGTCTCCTCTAACGTGATAGTTTACGCACTAGTCAAAAGTCAGAGGTTTGGACGAGTATGGCAAATCACTTTTTTGAGTCAAATGCACAATCGCAAGCATGTAGGTTAGATGCGCTCACTACAGACGAATTTCTTTCACTAGTTGGTCAAAGAATTCGTTTCCATAGAACATCAAACAGAATGTCGCGCAAACGATTAGCTGAGGTATCTGGTGTTTCAGAGCGCTATCTTGCGCAACTCGAAGCAGGACAAGGCAATATGTCTATTGCACTGCTGAGAAAGGTCACCACAGCGATCAAATTACCACTTAACATTTTGCTCGCAGATGTTGAAGCTGAGAATGATGCGCTGGCAGAACCAGAGGTAGCTGAGATTAGTTAGAGTCTGGTAGTCGTTGGTTCCTGACTCATAGCTAATTCGCGTTTCTGCTCGGCATATTGTGCGTGTGCACTGTATGTTGGCTTGGTATATTTGGTAGTAGTGATGCTATTACTTGTCATAAGTAATTGCCGTGCAGCGAAACGCGTGTGGTCAGGAATACGAGCGGTAGCACGTTCCTTGTGCAAAACATTGATCTAATGATAGGTCATCGAGAAGGGGACATCGAAAAGTTTTTAACAGATCGATAAGTTGCAATTAATCGGCTACCGAGATCAACATGGTGGTTTAAAAACAGGCAGTGCAATTTAGTTCAACAGCCAGATCAAAAGCTCATAATAATATTCGTCTTTGCCAGTGCACTCGCACCTACTGCCTGACGTGAATTTTGATCGTTGAATTCATGAATCACGATACCCGGTTTGTGTGTCGCCCACGGGTCGATATCTTCAGCTTCTCTGCTGTAGCGAACATAGTCGTTCATTGCGGTAATCCTGGCCATGCCCGAGTTATCAGACAAGTTTTTGTAGTAGTCGTCCACCTGGTCGAAAGTATCTTCTGTCTGGAACACCACGATCTTTAAACCATTCTCTCCACCAACACGATACTTGGTGCCATTAGGGTACATTGGGTATGGAATCTCACTGGCACCAACAACTGCTGCAAGAGGGTTACTTTCTGAATCCGATACGGTTGTGTTGTCATTAACTTCATTTGTAACGACCAGCATTTCTGCAGCCGTTTCAGGCTTTGGATTGCTAGTCTGTGCTGAATTATTGTTACAGGCAATTATTGATGTCGTTAGTGCGACTAGTACAAAGCCACGCCGGGTAAATTGAACAAACGTCATCGTGAATTCCTCTGGTTCTGGTAAAAGAATAATTTTCTACCGAAGAGGATAGTTCAGATGTGGAAAACTGCTGTGTGAAAACGGTCGTGTCTTTAAACCCAGTTGTGCCACGGAATGGGTACAAAAAAAACTTTATTTTGGTGCTTTACATTTAATAGCCACATTGGACCTTCCCGAAGTTGAATTATTTTGCGGCTTTCTACCAAATAATCTTTCGGGCCAATATTAAGCAGCTGTTTACACTGCGGGTGGAAAAAGCCAAAGTCCGCCATGTATCGGGCAGCCAACACGGTTTCGCAGGCTACTAATTCACGTTGCGATTGCAGCCAGGACCCTACTGCTGGTGGATTTTCATATCTGACTTTTCCAGCAAACTGGCTCGGTAACCCAGTGCATCCTGCTGGTAGCAGCGTGCAAAATAGTACAACAGTCAAATACCGCCATTGAGCAAGGCGCTGGATCTTATAACTAGTGGATGGACCACTAGCTGTTGCGAGTGCCTTGAAAAATAGGCGCCACACTCTGACACTAAGTATTGTATTTAAGTGATGGGATGAGCCCAATCGACTTGTTAATAAAACTTGTGGGGGTGTCTGAGAGGCAGAAGCTGCACGAGTACAAATCTGTGAACAGATAACAACGGGTGATAAATTTCGCCAGGATAGCGACTTACCAGAAGTTGTCGCTGGGTTGCGTAATGTGCCGTGGATTGGATCGTAAACGGTATAGTGAATCTGGTCACGCAACGGGCATTGGTGCCCGCTGCACGACTTAATCATATTATGCTGTTGCAGCTTCGCGAGTATCTTCTTCTTCTTCACTGAAGCTCTCAATACCGGCTAGCACACTTGCATCGATTTCCGGAATGTCGTCGATCTCAATACTGGCAGTTTTCAGCTTTTCTGCAGCGCCGTCACACCAGTCTTTTAACACGCGGTAAGCCTGGAGCAGCTTGGTGCTATTTTCTGTGAGTGTGTTAAGCGATTCAAGTTCTTCTTTCTGCGTTTTATTTTCTTTCTTTAGCACGCGATTGGAGTCCTCTGCCTGCTTGCGCGCTACATTTTCGTCGAGCTTCTGCTTTTTTAAAGCTTTGAGCTTTTTGACAATGTTCTCAGGAGTATCAGCCAGGGATTGGTTAATTGCTTTAAGTTCTTTTTGTTTTTCTTCTACCTGTCTCTTGGCTTTCTTCAGACTTTCTGCGTTGTCTCGTCTGCCATTGGCAAGCTGTTGTTCGGCTTGTTCCTGTTTGGCAATTGCTTCGTCGCGTTGCGCTTCGGCTTCTTTACGTCCTTTTTCAACTTTCTTAACGGTCTTTTCCATTTCAGCAATGCTTTCCGCAGCTTTGCCGCGCGTCGCAGCCATATTGACATCGGCATCTCTGGAACGAGTCACGGCCGTGTCCAATGCATTCTTTAGGTCTTCTGCGGTAAAGTCATCTTTTAATTTTAGTGCCGTAGCCGCTTCGTTCATCAACATTTGTTTGCTGATGGCTAAATCTTTCCATATTCTTAACTGCTGTTCGCTATCGTTTTGACTCACGTATTCTTCTCTATATAAGACGGTTTAGTTGATGGTGGCTACCAGCGGATAGGCTGGACGCCCGGGTATTTAATCTCGTTTTGAAATTTTTTTCTTGCGGCACTATTTGTTATTGCGGCACTAAGTGTTGCGATAAATTGTTATTGCGTTGTTACTGCCTGTGGCACTAACTCTTTTACTGCTATTGCCGTTATCCGCCAGGGGCACTAAATGCACTGCTAGCGACACTCATTTAAACGCTACAAACTGAAACGCTGCAAGATGTGCAGCACTACAGTTGAAAGTACGACAATAGACCCGATTTAGACTCAATTTTGTTGCAAAATGCCGAGTTCATTGCCGAGAAGCACTATATTATAACGCGAAACTGCGCTCTGTTGTGGTTCCAGAGCACCGGGTAACCTTCGGATTCAACGCATTGTGACATTCCAAACATTCGTGCGACAAAATGCCCGTTGGTTGGCAGGTGGAGTCGGACTGACTTTCTTTGCCAGTTTTGGTCAAACCTTTTTCATTTCCATGTTTGCCGGGCATTATCGGGCTGAATTTGACTTGAGTCATGGTGATTTTGGCTCAATTTACATGCTTGGTACGTTATCCAGTGCTATCACATTGGTTTTCATAGGAAAAGTCGTTGATTTCTACTCGGTTAGATGTGTGGCAAGTGTTGTTATCGTGGCATTGTCGCTGGCCTGTGCACTCATGGCTTCTGCGAATAGTGTCCTCTTTTTGGTTTTAGCGATTTACATGCTCAGGCTGGCCGGGCAGGGCATGATGTCGCATACTGCCATGACAGCGATGGGACGGTGGTTTGCTGCTGAGCGCGGCCGCGCAGTTGCTGTGACAAGCGCTGGCCATCAATTGGGAGAGGCAATTCTACCGTTCATCGTATTGATTCTGTTCGCCGGCAGCGAATGGCGTATGACTTGGTGGGTCTGTACCGCTGTTCTCATATTGTTTGCGCTGCCTTTTGTTCGAACTTGCTTTGTGCAAGACAGAACACCAATGGGTACAGCCCAGGCTGTGTTGGAAATAGGGCGTCAATGGACCCGTCGCGAGGCGATTCGAGACCCGTGGTTCTGGTTAACCTGCTGTGGCGTATTGGCTCCGGGTTTTGTTGGTACATCGGTCTGGTTCCATCACAAACATTTATTGGAAATCAAACAATGGGACGCATCAATTCTGGTTGCCGGATTTGCAATGATGTCGTTGGTAAGCGTGGTTACGTCGATAGTCACCGGACAATTGATCGATCGCTTTAGTGCATATCGATTGCTGCCGCTCATTTTAATTCCGCTGGGTTTGGGTTGTTTGTTGTTGTCGGGTGCAAGTGCACCGTATTTGTTGCTGGTGTTTATGTTTATGAACGGAATTTGTTATGGGTTGTATGGTGCTATTTTTGGTGCCGTCTGGTCTGAGGTTTATGGTATCCGCCACCTTGGTGCAATTCGCTCGGTGGTTTTTGCTGGCATGGTATTGTCATCTGCACTTGGTCCTGGACTGACTGGCTGGTTAATTGACAATGGTGCAGGATTTGAACAGCAGCTTCAAGTAATGGGAATAGTTTGTCTGTTCGGTGTATTGATTTTGTTTGCAGTGTCCAATCGATTGCATCAGCATGTTTTAGCAAATGCAACCTAGTGTGGTGTAACTAGCAAACGACACAGTCAGATTAGGCCGCCCCGAACAAATCTGCTTTGTACCATTTGTCTGTTACACCACACTAAGTTACAGCGCTCAAACTATTTTCCCAGGATTCAGTATATTTTCCGGATCGAGCGCGGTTTTCAGTAAACGCATTGTGGCGATTTCGGCATCGGTACGTGAGTAATGCAGATATGGTTTTTTCATTAAACCGATACCGTGTTCGGCTGACACGGTTCCGCCAATTTCTGCAAGCGGCTCGAACATGATCTTGTTGCATGCCTCATAGCATTGCTGTTGTTCATCACTTAGCTGTGCCGTTTGAACATTGCCTGCGTTCGAGTTGTTAATGTAATTCTGGGGAGTGGGCGCTACCGTTATGTGCAGGTTGCTGTCGGCCAGATGACCATAGGCATACACCACCACTTCTGGCCATAATGCTTGCAGCTGTTGCTTAACGTGGGCAAGATACGATTCCATACTGCCGATAGGTAAGCTGATGTCGTAGATAAAGGCAGGTTGGTGTCTCAGTACCAAGTCCACATTTTCACGTATGGTCCAAATTTGTGAGCGTTCTTTTTCTGATTTTGCAACCACTGCATCAACGATGTGATCATTCTCAATCGCTGACTCGAGCGCGTTCATAAACGTTTGTTGATCGGCTTGGTTGTTTGTTCCCTGTGCTTCAACGATGGCATACGCAGCATAGTTGTTTGACAATGGCGCTCGCGTCGCACCCTGAATGTCGTCGCTGGTTGACAATCGATAAAACTCATTCCAAATAATCTCAAACGCATTTAATTGTGCATTCAGGTTCGCTGACATGTAGGCAAGTGTATCTGACACTTGCTTAAAACTATCGAAGGCCAGAATGGCGGTTTGGATTGCAGGCGTATTGGGCCGCAGCCGTAACACCACGCGCGTAACCACGCCAAGAGTACCTTCACTACCAATGAACATTTGCTTCAGATCGTAGCCTGCATTATTTTTTAATAGAGCGTTCATAGAGCTTAATACGGTGCCATCAGCTAAAACTGCTTCAAGGCCGAGCACCTGTTCGCGTGTCATGCCATAACGCAGTACCGACAAACCACCGGCGTTTGTTGACACGTTCCCACCAATTGTGCATGAACCACGCGCGCCCAAATCCACGCCATATAACAGATTGTGCTTGCTAGCGGCCTCTTGTATGTTTTGCAGAACGCAGCCAGCCTGTACGGTCATGGTTCGGCCTGCCGTATCGATCGATTCGATTTTTTGCATGCGTTCAAGTGATAAAACCAGCTCGCTCGCGCTGGTTTTTTCTCCGTCAACCAGCCCGGTAACCCCGCCGTGGGTAACCACCGCTTGTCCCACACTGTGGCATAGCTTAAGTACTTCACTAACTTCATCTGTAGTGGATGGTTTAACCAGTGCATAGGCTAGCAAGGGGGTTGAATCCCAAAAATGCGTAGCTCGCTGTGCAGCTTCAGCCGAGTCAAGCACATGTTTGTCACCAACTATTTTCTTTAGGCGGTTGAGTAAATCTGACATGGGAGTACTGGCCTTCTGTTTACGGTGTTGTGCACCCATTTTTTGGCGCCGATTGGTTGGCGACAAATGGCTAGTTATTGGGTGTTGTGTCGCCATTTTGGCAGCTTGGATGACAAATATCGACTTGATCGTCCCTGGCAAAAGCGTGAATAACGCATGAAAGCGAATTTTGATGGCTCATTAGTTGCACCGTTAAGGGTAAATATGCAGCCTTTTTTGGCTGTAATTTCGTCAAAACGGCGCTGTTCCTGTTCATGCTTACATCACCACAGTTAGAACCTGATTGTCAAAGCGCCGATTTGGGTCCAGCTTCATCCAGGGATTCAGCGTTGACTGGCTGGCTCTGCTGGCTACATGAGATGCTTCCCGATTCGGCTTATCTTATGCTGATCAGGGTAAAGCCGAATCAGCCGACTGAGGTCGTTGCTTCGAACCCGGTTAACTCACCTTACACTAAAGACCTAAATAACGTCGTGCTGTCTTGTGCGCATCGTCAAAAAGCTATTTATTTAGATTCGTTGCCGGCGTCAGCACACCACCTATTGGCCATACCTATTCAGATTGAATCTACCGGTGCTTCCTGTGTACTCGTTATGCTAACGGCGGCGTTAAATCAGATTCAACAAAACACTGCCGTTAAATTAACCCTTTGGGCAGCAACGCGAATACAGCCAGATCTTGTTGAAACACCAGAGCGTCCACCGAAGATAATGGGTTCGGTAGCTCGGCTTTCGCAGGCATTGATGGCATCGCTTGATCAGCATGGCTCGTTCACTTCGCTGGCTTTCACGCTGGTCAATTCGCTCGCCAGCTTATGTGGTTGCGTGCGCGTATCGTTGGGTGTCCATGATGGTAAAAAGTTACGACTGGCAGCTATGTCTGGCCAGTCCAGGATTGATGACAAGCGTCTAATCGCCAGACAACTGCGTGAATTGATGCAGGAGACTTTAATCCATCGTCGCATGATTTACCCTAGTGTAAAAGGTGAGTCATTAACCGCATTTCAGTCCTATGTTAACAGTCAGGGAGCACACTCACTGCTAAGTTTTGTGATGCCAGGCACGTCAAAAACGCAGTACGTTTTAGTACTTGAACGCAGTGATTCAGGCCCGTATATGGATGCGCAGGCGAATGCTATTGAGCAATCTGTAGATACGATTTCCGCATTACTTGAACTGACTCAAACACATGAGCTACCGTTGCGCAAAAAAATGGCTCGGTTTGTTCGTGATTCGCTTGAGGGGTTGGTCAACTATGCACGCTGGAGCGGTAAACAATGGCTGGTGGCGGTTTCCTGTGCAGCTTTACTGTTATCTTTCTTAATACCGGTTACGCATCGGGTTTCGGCAGATGCAACGATAGAGGCGTCTGATCGCCAAGTGTTGGTTGCGGCGCAGGATGGTTTTATTTTGTCTGCCCATGCGCGTGCTGGCGAGTTGGTTAGCAAAGGGGATTTACTGGCGACACTGGATGGACAGGATCTGGAACTGGCTGTAGAGAAATGGCGTAGTGAGAAAGCAAAAAACCAACAGGAATACGCTCAGGCATTAGCCATACATAATCGTAGTGAACTAAGCCGTTTGCGTGCTGATGTACAGCGCATTGACGCAGAGATTGCGCTGCTCGAACAACAGTTACGCCGAAGTGAAATACGTGCGCCATTCGATGGTGTTCTGTTGGATGGAGACTGGACGCAATCACTCGGTGCGCCGGTCAAAACCGGTGACGTTCTGTTTGAAATTGCGTCTGCAGAGCAATACCGACTCATACTTGAGATAGACGAACATGATATCGGGTACATTATGCCCGAACAGCAAGCTGATCTGCGCATGGCGGCACTGCCAGCCACAATTTGGCAAGCACAGTTATCCGATATCATACCAGTAGCCATTTCTGAAAAAGGCAGAAGTGCTTTTCGAGTTCCAGCGGTTATTGACGGCGATGCGCGTGCCTTGCGCCCCGGAATGGAGGGTGTGGGAAAAGTTGGTGTTGGTCGGCGTTCGATGTTCTGGGTGTATTCACACAAGCTATTCAATAAGCTTCGCCTGCTAGCCTGGAAGGTTGGTTTGCTGTGAGCGACTTACCAGAGACCTGGGACAATCTGAAGCTGTGTAAACCGAGCTTGTCACCTAACATTCAGTATCAATCGCGCAGCGTTCGCGGTGAGAACTGGCTCATATTACGCAATAGTGTGAGTGGTGAGCACCTTCGCCTGAACGCAAGTGCATCAACCATTCTGGCTTTGATTGATGGAGATACCTCCATTGAAACGCTGTTTAAGATGGGTAAGCAACGCGGTCTCACAGCAGAACATATTGGCAAAATGCTTGGACCTTTGTGTGCTTGTGGGATGCTCTCGCTGGGGTCTGCGCGCGAGCAAGAAAGACTATTGAGCCAGTATCAAAAACACAAGCGAAACGATCGTCGCAGCCGCTTCGGTAACCCGCTGGCGATTAAATTTGCGCTGCATAATCCGGACAACTGGCTCGGGTTGGTAGTTGCCAGGCTTCCGTGGGTTTTTAGTCGTTATTTTTTAGTCGTGACGTTGTGTGTTATTGGAGTAGCTTTTGTTGCGGCTTTGGTTAATGGCCCGATTATACTCGCAGAATTTGCACAAGTTGCATCTTCACCACCGCATTGGTGGTTATACGTTCTGTTGTATCCGACTTTAAAAGGCATACACGAGCTTGCGCATGCTGTTGTTATAAAACGCTATGGTGGCTCGGTACATGAAACCGGCATAACTTTTCTTGTGCTTATGCCAATACCGTATGTAGATGCTTCAGATGTGTGGATGTTCCGGGCAAGATATCAGCGGGTGCTGGTTGGGGCTGCCGGTATGCTGGCCGAGTGTGCGCTGGCGTCTATTGGCTTAATTGTGTTTTTACTGGTACAGCCTGGCTTTATTCGCGACGTAGGTTTTGCCATATTTGTGATGGGGTCTTTCTCAACGTTGTTGTTCAACGCCAATCCGCTACTAAAATTTGATGGCTATTACATACTGCAGGATTGTCTGGAAATACCAAACCTTGCCGCCCGATCTCAACAATATTGTTTTTATCTGGCGAAAAAATACCTATATCGTTTAGAAGATGCGATGTCACCGGTATGTGCCATTGGTGAACGTAAATGGCTGTTGGCCTACGGTGTGCTCGCTGGACTCTATCGTTGTTTTATTACCTTGATCATTGCACTGTTTCTAGCGTCGCAATTTCTCGTTCTTGGTATCGTCTTGGCCGTTTATGCCTTGTTCCAACTGTTGGTTAATCCAGTTTTGAAATTGTCAAAGTACTTGCATCACTCGCCTGAACTAACCGGGGTTAGATCACAGTGTATTGGTGTAACGCTCGGTATAGCCTGTGCAATTTCGCTGTTCATCGCGCTGATACCGATACCATCGAGTACACGTGCACAAGGCGTCGTGTGGGTCCCTGAGCAGGCTCAAGTGTTTGCCGCGGTAGATGGTGTTGTTGAGCATCTGTTGGTTGAACCGGGGTCAGAGGTTATTGAGGGTCAGGTACTTATCCGTCTACTGGCACCCGAGCTAACTAAAGCGAAACTGGTAGTGGAGGCCGCATTAGAAGCTGCTCGAATTGAATATCGGAATTTTCAGCAGCTGGACACCGTAAAAGCAAAGGCAATGAAGTCAGACATACAATCACTGGAATTGGAATTGGAAAACCTGACCAGACGTGCAGCCCTTCTCGATATAACCGCTGCTAATAACGGTCAGTTTGTTATTGACGAACAAACTGCCGTGGTTGGAAATCATATAAAGCAGGGCGAATTGTTAGCATATGTTGTTAATAAAAAGGACTTAGTTGTAAAAGCTGTTTTGACGCAGCAGCGCATTGAACGGCTTCAGGCAGGTGTTGAATTGGCGAAAGTACGGCTCGCTGATCAGTTTGATCGTGCATTGGATGCTAATTTGACGCGCCAAACACCAGCCGCATTAAACACTTTACCAAGCCCTGCTTTGGCGTACGACGGACGTGGCGGCATAGCTGTTGCTTCACAAACAGATAATCAACTCAGAACACTTGAGCGTGTATTTCATATAGAGCTGGCGCTGCCAGATAACGCTGCCATTGCAGGTATTGGCGGTAGGGCCTACGTTACATTGCATCATCACCCTGAATCACTGGGTAAACGGTGGTGGCGCTCAACAAGGCAACTTCTGCTCAAACAGCTGACAGTGTAATGAAAAGTCAATGATTAGGTTTACAGGGGCAGACACTTTGAAAACTGTATCGAATGCAGTCAATAAAACAGCTGAGTTTGGTCGAAAGCTTTATGGTTTTCTGCCGTTTGTCTTTTTCGAGGCAACAATACTATATGCGTCATCACTAGTACAGACAGCGAATGCAGGGCGTGAAGTCTTGTCTGATCTAGACTGCGTTGTAGAGCCAAGTGCTGTAGTGTTGCTCGGAGCTGCTGTACCCGGGCAACTGTCTACAACCCGCTTTGATCGGAGCGATTTCGTCAGTGCTGGTGTAGTAATGGCAACCCTTGAGTCGCGTGTAGAAAAGGCAACCTTGGCAATTTCTGAAGAAGTAGCTACCAATGCTACTGCCCTGGAACTACGTCGAACCAGTGCATCTTTCGGTTTACGCACCAAAGAGCGTAATGAAACGCTGTTGCAAACATCATCTATCTCGACACAAACAATGGATCAGTTTGATACTGAATCGCGTATTGCCGCTCTTCAGGTGCAGCAGGAGCAGGAAAATCTACGTTTGGCTCAACTACGCGTTGAACGCGATCGGGCCGCTGTTGAGCGACGTATGATTGTCAGTCCGATAGACGGTACGGTTGTTAAACGTTTTAAATCTACTGGGGAATACGTTGACAATGATCCCGTTTTCGAAATTGCGCAACTTAACCCCCTACACATCGAAGTAATAGTGCCTTTGGAGCATCTTGGAAAGATTGAATCGGGTATGCGTGGTGGTATTACTATTCTAGCGCCAGAATTCGATGATCAAGTACTTGATGCTCAAGTTCGACGAATCGATGCAGTATCGGACGCTGCAAGCGCAACTTATGGCGTGCGACTGGTTTTGGATAACCCGGAACTATCAATACCAAGTGGTGTGCGATGTCAGGTGGATTTCTTCTCCTCCTGATCCTGGTTAAACCGCTATGTTGACTAAAATAAAATCAATTTATAGAAAAATACCTGCGCTCTCTCCGCGTTTTCATATCGCATTCGGTTTGTCTTCTCTACTAACTGCCGTTGTATTACTTTCGATGTTTCTCGGGTTTGTGCCTGATCGACGCACCGCCATCCTGCAAGGACGAGTAGCCTTAGCTGAAGCTGTGTCCTCAACTAATTCAGTAATGCTAAGTCGTGGTGACTTGCCTGGAATACGCGGCGCCCTGGAATTTATTATTGAACGCAATACTGAGCTTAATGCAATCGAATTGCAGCGAGTCTCTGACGGTAGCCGTGTCTACTTTGGGTTCGAGGAGGGCAGTGCAGAACATGCCGAATACACTAAATTACCAGAAAATACAGCTAATACTGGAGAATCGATTACGGAATCATCACGCCTTACTACATCACTGGAATCGGGCTCTATAGTCAGTGTGCCCTTGCTACGCGGTGAACAGACGTGGGGGGAAATGCATTTTCAATTCGCGGTACCCGGAAAAGTTTCAACAATAGATAAAATTCGACGTTCACCATTTAGCCTAATGGCGTTTATTGGTTTGATCAGTTTTCCAATGTTCTATGTTTATTTGGGAAAAATGCTAAAGGAACTTAATCCATCGGAAGCCGTTCCTGCACGTGTGCGTTCCGCGCTCGACACCATTGCAGAATCGTTGTTAGTTCTTGATAGTCGCCGAAATGTCGTGCTGGCGAATGCAGCGTTTGCCGAATTGAATGGTCAAAAAGCTGAAGATCTTCTCGGATTAAGCGCAGAATCCCTATCCTGGATTCAGCAGGATGAGTCAAAACCCGAGTTCCCGTGGCAGCAAGCTTTCGACACTGGTGAGCCTACAAGAATGGATATGGTTGGTTATAAAGATAAGTTAGGAGAGGAACGTAAGTTTATCGTGAACTGTTCACCAGTAATGGGTGCCAAGGGCAACGTAGGTGGTGTGTTAATCAGCATGGATGACGTAACTCTGCTCGAAGAGAAAGAATTATTGCTGCGTCAATCCAAGGAAGAGGCAGAAGCGGCTAATGAGGCGAAAACAACGTTTTTGTCCAACATGAGTCATGAGATACGCACGCCAATGACGGCAATCCTCGGTTTTACTGAAGTGTTAAAACGTAATAACAACTTTTCAGAGGATGATCGGCAACGGCATCTCACTACCATATCCAATAGTGGTACGCATTTACTGAAATTAATCAACGATGTGTTGGATTTGTCTAAAGTAGAATCAGGTGCAATGGAGGTTGAAGCCTTGCCCTGCAAAGCGGCTTTTATTGCTAACGAAGTGGTGCATGTATTAAAAGTAAAAGCCCATGAGAAAAATATCGCTCTTAATCTTGAAGTTGAATCTGAGTTACCCGAACATATTATTAGTGACCCGGGAAGGCTTCGGCAAATTGTTACGAATCTGGTTGGTAACGCAATTAAATTTACAGAACAAGGAGGTGTAACAGTCAAGTTAAATTGCACCAGCGATGCAAACGATCCTCAGATGCAGATCAAAGTCCGTGATACTGGTATCGGCATGAACGAAGAACAACTAGCCAGTATTTTTGATGCGTTTATTCAGGCAGATGCATCAATCACGCGTCGTTTTGGTGGGACCGGGCTTGGCTTGTCCATCAGTCGAAAGCTGGCGAACAGTATGGGTGGCGATATAGTTGTGACCAGCAAAGAGGGTGAAGGCAGTACATTTATGTTGACACTGCCAACGGGTGATGTGAGCGATGTGCCAGTTTTCTCTATCGACGAGGTTTACGCATCTTTCTCCAAAGTAGATAGAGTCGTAGAAAAAATCTGGACTTTCCCTGTGTGTCGGGCACTGGTAGTTGATGATGGTCCTGAAAACCGTGAGCTCTTATCTGTTGTGCTTGGTGAGCTGGGCATTGATATTGACACAGCGGAAGACGGTAAAGCAGGTTTGGATGCAGCCATTGCGAAAGAATATGACGTTATCCTTATGGATATTCAAATGCCCAGAATGGATGGATATCAAGCGGTAGCAGCGATGCGGCAAAAAGGTATCGAGTATCCCATTGTTGCGCTAACTGCAAACGCGATGAAGGGTTACCAACAGAAAGTTCTGGATGCAGGATTTTCACATTATATGACCAAGCCAATTGATCTTGAGCTTCTAACAACCTTGTTAGCAGAGTTACTTGGCGGCAGTTACACTGAAGCTGCAGCGGATGAGTCCGCACTATCCGAGCAAGTCTCAGTGGAACCCAATGTACAGATTCGTGCGCAACCAGATGCGCCGTCTGGCATACAACCTGATGCAAAGGTCATTGCAGGTTTACAGACCGGCCCGGTATATAGCGAGATGGCGAAACAGAATCCGAAATTTGAAGCCATCGCAAAACAGTTTGTTGAAAGACTGTCAGAGAAAACGCTGGAAATGCAACAAAATCTGCAACACGGAGACTTTGACTCGTTGGCTGACCACGCGCACTGGTTGAAAGGCTCTGGAGGTACTGTAGGATTCATCGATTTAATTGAACCTGCAAAAGAGCTTGAAGCGGCTGCCAAGCTGGGGAATGCGGAGCAATCGGAACAGAAGTTAGCCGTAATTAAGGATATTCATGGTCGGATAAGCTTCGACTATGATTCAGTTAAAAACCATTCAGCTGGTACCAAAAACGTGAGCCAGTTCCCCGAATTAAATCACGCCACCCGCAAGAGTTCGCTTACGGTTGAACCCCCGGAACTTAATGCCGATACCGGAAAGGCAACAGGGGAAGATCCTGTTTCAAGTGCATTGCCGATGAACAATCCTCGGTTTAGAGGCATAGTTGAAAGGTATTTACCTCGGTTGGATAATCAAATCGAGGCAATCCAGTTAGCTATACACGCTGAAGATTTTGACGAACTTGCAAAGCTTGCACACTGGCTTAAAGGTTCCGGTGGCAACGTTGGGTATCATGGGTTTACGCAGTTAGCAGCATCGTTAGAGTCTAGTGCAAAGGCAAGTAACAGAGAACAGATTGCTGAAAATTTTGACGCGATACGGAGCTATACAGAACGGGTCAAGCTCGGTTGGAAACTGTTGGGTCCGCTAGAGAAATCAGCGTAACATGTACCACAACTCCCGCACACTCATAGAGCAGATTAGCAGCAGATAATCAATACACGTGAGCAATTTAACCCAACAAATTTCAAATGAAGATGTGCTTGCTCAAGCATCTCAACTGATGGGTAAAGCCAAAATCATGATGATTGATGATGAGCCGCTCAACATGGAGGTGTTGCAGGTTCATCTTGAAACTGAAGGGTATAACCGCTTTATTTCAGTATCAGACTCAAAGCTTGCTATTGAAGCTATTCGAGCGGAATCGCCAGATGTTGTATTACTTGATCTGGTAATGCCAGATGTTACTGGTTTTGACATCTTAAAAGAGATGCGGCTCGATCAAGTATTCAAAAACGTTCCAGTTATTGTGCTCACATCCTCTGAAGATGCAGACACCAAACTAAAAGCGCTGCAATTAGGCGCGACAGACTTTCTATCCAAACCAGTAGATGCAAGTGAATTAGCGCTGCGGATGCGTAATACGCTCTCATCAAGGGCGTACCTGCAACGTATGCTGAATTTTGATGCATTGACTGGTTTGCCGAATAGAATGTCGTTTACCAAAGAGCTAACCAGAACTCTGGAGCATGTTGCCAGCAGTGATGATCAAGCAGCCTTGATATTATTCAATATCAATCGGTTCAAGTTTATAAACGACTCGCTTGGACCCGATCGTGGTGACGACGTGCTTTGGGCGTTCAGTGAACGTCTGCGAAAAACATTTGAAAAAGTACCCGGCAGTGCTTTAAATTTATCCAGTGTTATCAAATCTACTGTGGCTCGAGTAGGTGGTGACCGATTCGCCATTATGATGCCAATTGTTTGTGCACAGTCGTATTGTGAGGTGCTAACCAATTTGCTGCATCAGTTTGTAGAGGCGCTTGAAGCGCCTTTCATCGTTGATGATCAATCTATTTATCTGAACATCAGCATCGGTGTTTCGACACTGACTGCACAAACCACCAGCATTGAAAGCCTGATCAACGATGCCGAGACTGCCATGCTGCATGCAAAAGCTCGCATGGATACACAATTTGCATTTTACGCAGAGCAAATGGATGCAAAGTCTCGTGAGTTGCTTAGTATGGAAAATGGCTTGCGAACGGCGGTTGAGAATGGAGAAATTTTCCTTGTGTTTCAAGCGAAAGTGGACGTGAACACTGGCGTTATTATAGGTGCAGAGGCATTAGCTCGTTGGTTACACCCTGAATTCGGTCTTATATCACCGGTTAATTTTATTCCATTGGCAGAAGACACTGGCATGATAGTGTCAATTGGTGAGTGGGTTTTGCGCGAATCATGTCGGGCGGCTCAAGAATGGCGAGAGCTTGGGCACGATGAATTTAAAATTGCCGTGAATGTATCTATAAGACAATTGCACGAATTGAATTTTATGGAAATAGTAAGTAAAGCCCTGGAAGACAGCGCATTACCACCTGAACATTTAATCATAGAGCTCACTGAGAATATGATTATGGAAAACGCTGCGACTAATATTGTTAAGTTGCAACAGTTAAAAAAATTGGGTGTAAAAATATCGATCGACGATTTTGGTACTGGCTATTCGTCACTAAGCTACTTGCAGCGATTCCCTCTCGATCAGCTGAAAATTGATCGATCGTTCATAAAAGAGATTGTCAATGCAGAAGATAAAACGCCAATCGTCAAAGCGGTTATTTCGCTGGCCCACGATCTGGGATTAACGGTTGTAGCTGAAGGCATTGAAACTCATCATCAATTGGAACATATAAGGGCGTTGCGCTGTGAGGAGTATCAGGGTTACCTGTGCAGTAAACCCGTGCCGGATAATGAGTTTTTACAACTGCTGCTCGAGCAAAAACGTAAAGCGGCTTAAATTGTATGTGCGTCTACGTGCCTCGGCGGCTAATTCGCATTAGTGACTAATTTATGTGGGACTGTCCATGGAATAACTTCGCAATCCGTGATGACATCGACGCCGAAAACTTCTCGAATATTAGTGTTACTCAGAACAGTCGTGGCGTTACCCTCGGCTTTTAATTCCCCCCGATCCGGCAGATACAACCGATCACAATACCGTGCTGCCAGTGCATTCACAGCTACACCTGCCAGAATCAATGTTGTGATACCAACGCTACGACCCGCCAGCAAATACACGAGCAAGGTAGCGATTAAAGAACCTGCCATGCCAGCTATAGGAATCAGCTGGGTGTGCCAAATCGCGCTGGAAAAGTAGAAAATGGAGGCCGCGCCTAATGCAGCACCGCTAACGCTGCCTACAGTCAAGCTGGCTAACGCGAGTGCGCTAACCAGCAGTGACAACACCAGTACTAGAAGAGTACCGGAACACACTTTCATGCCTTATTTTAAAGCTTTACAGGTGTGAGGGTCGCTGGCAGATAAAGCGGGTGGGTGGGCTCACCGGATTGATTGGTTTTCAAGCACATTAGTTGCCGCGGGTATCGTGCTTGCAGATCATCAGATCGGTTCATGATGCTGCCGTGTTCGCCCCAACAAGCGACCACAAGAGCGCTGCGCAATACCGCATCATCCAGGTACCCGTCATTCAAATTCCCCACCGGGTTCTTTGCCTCCAGTAACTCATTTGGATTGGTTGCGCGCCAAGCAAACAGATTTACCATGAAGAGTTTTTTGAACTGCCATGCCTGTGCATAGGCAATGCATTTTCTGATCGTGGGATCATCATCAGTTGCATCCGCTGTGGACGGATTTAGACCAATGAAAACAACAGTTGATTGGCGTGATGTTTGCACAGACCAGCTACGTTCGAGTTGATAACGATAACGTTTGCATGACGACAGGATTGCGTTCTTGAACATAATGATTATGTCTAGGATATGTCGAGTGGTTTTGTAGAAAAGCTTATGTATTGACTTGGCAGTTGAAAATGTCGAATTGAAAAAAAATTTTTTTTATCGAGCATATCGTCTGATTATTGAACAATGCTTTGCAAAGCGATGTAAAAATTGGCCTATTTCACAATAAGATACACACCGTAAAGGACGTAGCTGTAATACTCTCGCACGCGTGACAACCGGGTAATGTAAAACATTAGTTGCACATGCATGGCAATTGTTTGACACCTAGCAAATGCTCGGTTTCTAATCGACTAGCTGACGTAAGCGTATACACTACCGCAGCCAAGTGCGAGTTCAGGTTTATAGAATGGATAATAGAATGGATAATAGAATGAAAGATCCATGCACTTGATCGATTTAAATATAAGAATACGAATTTCACTTTGTTAAGTTAACGAATTATAAGTAGGAGTTATTTTATTATGATGGGCAGAGCACTCTTAGCCGAAGTTTTCGGAACGTTCTGGTTGGTATTAGGCGGCTGCGGTGCAGCGGTTCTTGCTGCAGGCGTCGGTAACAACGATGCTGGAGCCAGTTTGGGTATTGGTTTCGTTGGCGTTAGTTTGGCGTTTGGTTTAACCGTGGTAACAGGCGCATATGCTGTTGGTCACGTATCTGGCGGTCATTTCAATCCGGCGGTAACGCTAGGACTTACATTCGGTGGTCGTTTTTCAGCTGCCCACGCTCCTGGTTACATCATTGCCCAGGTTATCGGCGGTGTATTGGGTGCTTACGTAATCTATCTTATCGCTTCTGGCCAAGATGGCTTCGCTATTGCCGACGGTGCCGGAACATTTGCAACCAATGGTTTTGGTGAGTATTCACCTGGTGGTTATTCGATGTTGGCCGTTATTGTTGCCGAAGTGGTTCTGACTGCTGTATTCCTTATCATTATCATGGGTGCAACAGCGAAAAAGGCTGCTCCTGCCATGGGTGGTTTGGCCATCGGTCTTGGCCTTACTCTTATTCACCTGGTCAGTATTCCTGTATCTAACACCAGTGTAAATCCTGCACGTTCAACAGCCAATGCTGTTATCGCATTCGTATTCGGTGACGGTGGTATGGGTGCAGTCAATGCACCAGTAACTCAGCTGTGGCTATTCTGGGCCGCACCGATTGCTGGTGGTATCATTGGTGCACTTATCTATCGCGGCATGATCAGCAACGATCATTTGCCTGACGCATAATAGGTAACCTAGCCGTTAGCTGATTTTTATTCAGCTGAACGTAGTCTTGTAATCAAGGCTGAGATCAAAAGGGCCACGCTGTATCAGGGTGGCCCTTTTTTATGGATTTTACCGTGGAACACCGCGCTTTTCTGAAATCACTGTCCAGTGAGCAGCGACAGTCCTTAACTCAACGTAATAACCGGCATGCTGTGTTACGACTAGGTGTATGGTCAGTGTGCACCCTGGTTTGTGTCACCGCAGTTGTTCTGCGTACTCCATTTTTACCACTTTGGTTGATGGTTCAGGGCGTATTGCTAATCAGTCTGTTTCATTTGATGCACGAGTGTATTCATGACACGGTTTTCCAGCAACGCTGGCTAAATCGCTTTTTTGCACATGTTTGCGGCTTTGCGTTGTTCATGCCAGCTATTTGGTTTCGCCACTTTCATCACGCCCATCATCGATACACTCAACAACTCGACAAAGACCCTGAGTTACTAGTTGAAAAACCCTCAAGTTTGTTTCAATGGTTAGCGCATGTAAGTGGTGTAATGGTTTGGCGCGATGCGATTTTGTTGTTAATACAATCTTTGTATCAATCCGTGCGCAAGCCCTACATGAACCAGAAATATCAAGCCAGCGCTCGATTGGAAATGCTAATGATGCTTGGCGGTTATGCGGTATTGTTTGTTATAAGCATTTGGCTGGGTAGTGCAGTGTTACTTTATGTTTGGATTATCCCTTTGTTTTTGGGTCAACCCATATTGCGATTGTATTTGTTAGCCGAACATACCGGCTGCAAGGCAAGTTCTAACATGCTGGCGAATACCAGAACAGTTTTAACCAGTCCGGTAGTACGGTGGTTTACCTGGAATATGCCGTATCACGCAGAGCACCATGTTTACCCCAGTGTGCCATTTCATCAACTTCCCAAGTTGCATCGACTGATGCAGCCCTATTTGGTGGAAGTTGATACCAGCTACACAAGCTTCAATGTCCGCTATGCGAGGCAGGTGTTGCATAACAAAAAGCCGTTGTAAGCAATAAGGCTGGCACGTGACGACGCAAGAGTTTCGTCAATCAGTACTCCTTCAATCAGTACTAGGGTAAGCGCAGCAGCTCCGCTGCACAATATAAAACATACGCGGTAAAACACATGCGGGTAATAATGTAATCTTGCTTGTGAATAAATTATTTAGCTAATAGCCTATTTGGTTAGTACGTAACCAAAATTTAGAATTGGAACAATCGAATTGATACTTGAGTGATTAGTCCGCAGTTCAACTGCAGATATTAAAAATCGATTCGTTCAAATTACATTATGTTGATATTGGGTTAACAGCTCTACGGAACCATATGTTACGAATGGATTTACTGCCAACAAACAGTCTGGTCTTCCTGATCAGGGCTAGTCATCGATATTGGGCGAGAAAATTTGCCAAATAAACATTGATTTGGCCCACAAAACATTATGATGTATTATTTCTGACTTTGGAGTTTAATCCGGCGATTTGTGGCTAATACCGACCCGTGGTTGATGCCCGCCTTTGAGGGAACATGATTGTAGAAAATTCGCGCACGTACATTGGACCGACTTACTTTGGTTCGACTTTAATAGGTCTTCTCATTTATGTAATTGTCGCTATTTTTAGCACTTCGGTAGTTGCTCAGCAAAGTACGAGCGAAGAGGAAACTGCGCCCGAGCAAATCGCGCCGGTAGAGCTCAAATCAAAGGATGGTTTGCTATCTATCTCTGGCAATCTCATTGGCTTTGATGGCGAGTTTTATGAGGTTCAGACTGAAATCATCGGCAAAGTGCGTTTGAGTGTGAACAGTGTCGATTGTGACGGCCTGGCGTGCCCCGAGATTGTTGAATACGGTCCTGAATTTGGAATCTATGGTTCTCGTACTGTTGGCACAACACTCATCCCGAATCTTCTTAAAGGCTATGCGGAATCGATAAACGCCACCATCGAAATAGAATCTACCGATATAGATGCTGAACGCATAGTGCGTATTCTCAATGCCGACGGAACGCTGCGCGCGCAGATCGATTTGCAAACCCGTGGATCAGGCAGTGCTTTTCCCGCACTTGCTGATGGCGTCGCCGCAATTGGCGTTGCTGATCGGCGCATAAAAGACAGTGATTTAGAAGCGCTTGCCGCTGCAGATATTTCCGACTTACGAGATACCGAGAACGAGACAGTATTGGGTGTGGATGGTATTGCACTTATTACACATCCGGATAATCCAGTGCAAAATTTGAGTTCGCTGGATGTTGCGCGTATTTGGTCGGGCGAAGTGACAAACTGGCTTGAGTTTGGTGGTGGTGATGTCCCAATCAGCGTTAACTCTTTTGGAGAGAGTTCGGGGGATAGGGCTGTTTTGCTGGACTCTCTTGTGCGACCAAACAATAGCGATGAGACGGTAGAAGTGACTCGTTGGAGTGCCTATCAGGCGATGGTCGACGCTGTTAAAGCCGATCCTGGTGGTATAGGGTACGTTGGCCGTTGGCTGGCACGCACCAACGACGTCAATGTACTGGATATACGAGGAGAATGTGGTCTATTGTCCTCACCGACTGATTTTCGAATAAAGATAGAAGGATATGTAATGTCGCGTCGTCTGTACGCGTACACATTACCAGGACGAATTCATCCTGAAGCAAAAGCATTTCTTGATTGGGCCCAGACCAGCGATGCTCAGCCATATGTAAAAGAAAGCCACTTTGTCGACCATGAGCCCGAGCGGATGCGACTACAGGATATGGGCTTGATGCTTGTGCATACAGCGGCGGCTGAACCGGAGTTTAATGGCCTTCAATTCCGTGACATGACGCAACAACTGCGCAGTGCTGATCGCTTGAGTTTGTCTTTTCGCTTCAACTCTGGATCAAGCATTTTGGATGTTGAATCTGTACGTAACATTGAAGATCTGGCTGTTCGCATGACAGCAGGAGAATTTGACGGACTCGAATTGCTGCTTGTCGGTTTTGCTGACTCAGAGGGTGGCCGAATTCGCAATACCTCAATTGCTCTGGCACGCGCTCAGGCGGTACAGGAAATATTGTCGGAAGCTTTGGATGAAGACACCTTACAGAAATCGACGGTTGTTCCACTCAGCTACGGCGAGTTATTGCCATTATCTTGCAACGACACTGAACAGGGTCGAGCCCGCAATCGCCGGGTTGAGGTTTGGTTGCGAACGCCGAACACAGCCTTTTAAACCTTCGATGATCCCTTGTAGTTGAACACAGCACTTAATTTAATTTTCAAAATACAGTGTTAGAGAAAAAGCCTAAGAAGTCGGGTAAATACTTTTCCTCGAACACAAAAAAGCCCGCGCAATGTGGGCTGGTTTGTGTCGTTTCGTTGCCAAGTGATCGCAAATTTCGTTTATGACTTACTTGACATAAAACCAGATAATTAAGCCAACCACGGAAACAACGACCGCTGGGTAGAACCAAATTCTGTCGCGAAGCCACAGAAAAGCGGCAATAATGAGTACGGGCCACCCGCCGCGCATAAGCAGTTCAATGAGTTTATGCTCTTTCATTGTCCAGCACACAGTAGCCGTATGAACAAGTGCCTGAATTATAGTAGGCTAACCTTTGTCATGTTCTACTCAACTGAAACTGCATGTTTACTTACTTACATTTCGCAATAATAACAATGTAGTAGTGAAAATTGATTATGTAATTTAATGCGCACACTGGCCTTTATCGTGAAATCTTATCTGTTTCGAGTATCTTGTTATTGGCAGTAAATGCTTACCTTACAAACAACTCGATTTTATTTTTAAGCTGCTGATGATAAAGAAATTGTAGCGCTACTTGCCCAGTCCCGATGCGATGATGTTCGATCAATCTGCAGAGCAGTTTTTTTAAGAAACCTATCTATGCCAGATCAATCGAGTCGCTGAAATGCTCACTTTTCAGAGCCAGTCTGGTAGCTAACGAGCTGATGTTAAGTTTACGAATCTTGCGGCTGGTATTTCTGTTCGTAATTCGCTTGTCGAACCCGGGGGTTCGCCTCCCCCATAAACAAAAAAGGCCTCGAATGAA
>CAYTJF010000010.1:22983-45524 GCA_964437945.1 uncultured Granulosicoccaceae bacterium | reverse complement strand
ACCGCAGGCGGCCCCCTCTGAACCCGAATGTATCAAGTGGATGGACCACTAGTATGATGTTCACCTTTCGCTGATGTAAGGTGGTTAAATTTGGGTCTAGGTTTGGCCAAGTGGGTTACTCGGAGATTTGTGTGGACAACTGCAGAAGGACACTGCAATGGGTTGGGATGGAGTTGCTCGCTTTGCGCAAGCAAGCTCGAGATAATTGATACGTGATTTAACAGAAAAATTAAGAGTATCGATTACATCCGGCAAGTACTGGTTGCCTCATCGGAAATCACTTATGTACATTATCAAAAATAGTATTGGCCATTGGCGCGCCGGCAATCAGATCAACAACCTCACCGTTCCGAAAAACAGTAATCGAATATGACTCGTCGTCAGTCAGATCAAGTGTGGATTCTTTTACCAATTCGAAGTCGTGTGGTGATCTGCACACCAATCCGTTTATTTCAAGTATCAAGTCTCCACCGAGCAGCAGTGATTGTCCGGCGATCTCTGCTGGCACGGTTCCAGCTGTCAGACCTGCGCGACCAATAATGGAGTCGGCGAATACCCGTTGTACCAATAAACCGGGCTCGGGGAAGTTTAATGTTTTAGCCATACGTTCGTCGAGCATAATGCCTTCAAATCCTGCCAGAACACCAGAGCTGGTAAGTAATGCTTGTTTTGCTGTATTTATTGCCGTTGCAAATCCTATTCCGTCAAACCCGCCACTCTTAGTCAGGATAAAACTAACAATGCCAATCACTTCTCCGTCGGTGTTGAACATTGGGCCACCAGAGTTCCCGGTATTAATAGCCGTGTCGGTTTGCAGAAATTCTATCGGTGCACCGCCAGCCATTAGGCCGCGATTCATTCTTCCGGATAAATGACCGACGCTGAGAGTTTGAGAAATTCCGAACGGTGCGCCGATAATGAATACCTTGCTACCAATGCGAGTCTGGTCAGAATCTGCTAACACAGCAACTTTTGGCGTAGGGTGAGATGAGCGAAGTTTTAAAAGGGCAACATCGCTTGATTCCAAAGATGAGATTACATCTGCTCTTAGTCTCACCCCATCAGTGAACAGCACTTCAATTATTTGCGCACCGTCAACCACATGCGCAGCTGTTAGTATTTGATCAGCTTCAATCAATACACCAGAGCCAACACCTTGAGCGTTAGCCCGTTTGCCGTTTTTGACGGTTGTGCTGGCGGTGTAAACGGTGACAACTGATTTTGAATGAGTTTCATAAAGGTCAGCAAAATCTGCCTCAGAACTCATTGCGTGAGTAGCGTTGCCAAGAAAAAGTAAAACAAATCCTAGTATAAGTCGCACGATGTATCTCCCTTAACAATGAGTAGAGTTAGTTTCGAGTCAGGTGTGTTACGTCTCCATGGTAAAAGTATGAGTGCCCTGAGTTGCCACCATATTGCGCGAACTTTACGCTTATGTAAAGCGGCTGGAAATGGCGCTGCGTAAGGGTTTTAGGGGAGGATGAGAATGCCAGAGTTTTTCAATTAACTGCGCATGCGTTCGCCCGTAGGGTCGAATGGAGGTTCATGCAGTAACTCTGCAGAGCACCGCGTCCCGAGAATTTCAACTTCCAATTCAACCGATGATTCGGTGTTGGCTAAAGTGGCTGGTATGTAGCCTTGCGCAAGCGATAGCTGAACGCTATGCCCATAGCCCCCAGAGGTTACCCATCCAACCACTTGCCACTGGCCATCGGTTTGCGCTTTTGGAACTGGAAACTCATTACCTTCTGCATCGAAACGTTTTGCGCCATAGCCATGCGGTTTTTCAACGCTGGTAAAGTCTTTATCATCGCACTTTGCCCAAATGGGCTCATCTCCCATGACATCTGTTTTATCGGTTGTTATAGATAGTGAGACACGTTTGAGCTTTGGCCCTTGTTCGAATTCCTGTTGTGCGTGTTCGCGGCCAATAAAGTGATTTTTTGACAGTTTTACAAATCGGTCCATGCCCGCTTCGAAAGGGCCATAAATAGGTCGTAATTCTGCAAACCAGGTTGGGAAATTTTTTTCCAGTCGCATGCTGAGCAGGGCGCGCATACCAAAGTCTTTTATATCGAAATTAGCACCCGCTTCTTTAAGCGCATGATAAATGCGTCTTTCGTATGTAGGTTCCATCCACAACTCATAGCCAAGATCGCCGGTGTACGATAAGCGGTTAATCATGCATGGACAGCCATCTACATCGGTTTGTCTAAAATCCATGAACTTGAACTGTTCATTATCGACTGGTATATCCACCAGTGGGCGAAGTACCTCACGAGCGTTCGGACCAGCTATGGATAGCCCCACCATTTTTTGTCCTATCCGATCAACGTGTACCGTTTTATCGTCCAGCAGTTGTTGTTCAAACCAGCGTTGATGATAAATCTGGGCACCAGATGAGCCCCACATCATAAAATCATTATCGGCCACCTTGGCAATGGTGAAATCCCCAATCAGTTTTCCTTTATGATTAAGCATCGGTGTTAAAACAACACGACCAGTGCGTGGCATGCTATTGGTCATAAGTTCGTTTAACCATGATTCGCTGTTATTACCTGTTATACGGTACTTGGCGAAATTGGCAATTTCGGTAATACCAACAGATTCTCGAACCGCCCGGACTTCATTGGCAATATGTTCAAAGTCATTGGAGCGATGAAAGGAAAGTACATCTACGGCTTCTGTGCCCTTGGGGGCAAACCACAAAGGGGTTTCTAAGCCCCAGGTATCACCCATTACAGCATTGTTTTTTTCCACCATCACATCATAAAGCGGAGTGGTTTGTTGAGGTCGCCCGGCTGGTAGTTCTTCATTTGGAAAGCGTATTGAAAATCGGCGGGAATAGTTTTCGCGCACTTTCGCGTTGGTGTAGCGCATAGTAGTAAAGTCACCATAACGAGACACATCCATACCAAATACATCGTGCCCGGGGTCACCTTCGGTTATCCAGTTGGCTAATGCTAATCCGACACCACCGCCTTGACTGAATCCTGCCATAACAGCACAGGCGCACCAGAAGTTTTTCAAACCCTGAACGGGTCCGATCAACGGATTGCCATCGGGTGCGAATGTGAATGGTCCATTAATAGTTTGTTTGATACCGGCTTGTGCAAAACCGGGAAAATGTTCAGCGCCTAATTCAAGCGATGGTCCAATACGATCAAAGTCTGGCTGTAAAAGCTCATGGCCAAATTCCCATGGCGTGGTTTGTGGAGACCAAGGTTTGCAGGCTTTTTCATAGGTGCCTAGAGCCAGACCGTTACCTTCCTGACGTGTGTAAATTTCAGCCTTGAAATCGATCACACCGACCAGTTCATGACCTGTGGTTTGATTAAACTCAATCACTTCTGGAATATCGTCAGTGATCATGTACATGTGTTCCATTGCCAGTACGGGTAACTCGAGCCCAACCATACGACCGATCTCGCGTGCCCACAGACCGCCTGCGTTAACAACGTGCTGAGCACGTACGGTGCCCTGCTCGGTAATGACATCCCACTCGTCATCGACCTGTTTTAATTCGACCACGCGGTTTCGCAAAACAATTTCAGCGCCTAGTTTTTGTGCAGCTTTGGCATAGGCGTGGGTTGTTCCAGATGGGTCCAGGTGACCTTCTACAGGGTCCCACAGTGCGCCCACAAAGTGAGATTCATCCATTAGTGGGAACATGGATTTTGCTTCTGTTGGTGTAATGATTTCGGTTTCCATACCCAGCGCGCGGCCGGTTGCATGGACATACCGTAGAAAATTCATACGCTCTTCTGTATCTGCCATCATCACCCCACCGGTCAAGTGCAGTGAGCAAGCCTGACCCGATAGCTTTTCGAGCTCCTCATAAAGAGAAACCGTATAGGCCTGTAACTTAGCAACATTGGGGTCGCCATTGAGGGTATGAAAACCACCGGCTGCATGCCATGAGGAGCCGCTGGTAAGTTCAGATCGTTCGATCAGCAAAACATCTGTCCAGCCAGCCTTTGCCAGATGAAATAAAACCGAACACCCGACTACACCACCACCGATGACAACAACCTGAGCCTGTGTTTTCATATGTATTGTCCGTAGCGAATGATTAGACGCTTTCTCAAACGGAGCGCCCAATCATCGATCTTCTACTCTAATTTTGTGATTTAATTCAACGGAATTGCGTTGCTATCCTTGCCCGATTGATAGTGAGTGGAGAGGGCGTCATATTGCTCGACAATTCTTTTTATTACTTCGAGCCGAGATGATTTTTCACTTTCACTTAACTCATTGACCAATCTCTGGATACCGTAGCTATCCCAGAATGCGTTACTACTGCGATATTCTCCGGGATTAACGTCGAACACTTCTTTAAGTATTTTCAAATCGTGGGGGATGGCAAATGAGTCACGCGAATCCTCATGGCTGAAAAAATAAAAAAAATTGTCGAACCCTGCCCACGTTATCGCTGACATACACAAACTGCAGGGTTCATGTGTGGACAGAAACAACAATGCTTCTGGCGCTGGGCGCGATGCGGATGGTAATTCATGGTAGCGCTTTAAAGCATGCATTTCGCCGTGCCATAGCGGGCTCTCTACTTCGTTGTTGGTCTCTGCTAGTAGTAGTGAGAGGTCAGATTTATACAATATTGCCGCGCCAAAGATCTTATTTCCCAGGCTAACACCTGCCTTGGTTAGCGGCAATATGTCCGATTCAATCACTTCAAGAAATCGATCAATCGATGCAAGTGAAGGTATGGGGCGAGTCATACTCATGGTCCGTGAAGTTGATCAGACTAGAGTATCCGAATCGGTTTGAAACTAAAACCATGCTGGATCTCTAAATACGACCACTTAACTGTGATTCATTACTGTATTTCATCACATTATTTCGTTGATGAATACATTATCGCAAGTAAACCAGTTAGCGCATCAGCCGCCAGATTGATTCTGGCTTGCCGGCGCGGGCTTCAACCTGGTGCAGTGGCTCGTTACAACACAGCAGAGAGTGAGCAGTAGCGTGCACAATGGTTTGCGGGTCGAGCACCATAGCGACATGTCCGGGCCAGTAAACCAGGTCGTCGGTTTGCTGTTGTCCATACTCGATTCGGTCTGCCTGGCTCGGTTGACGTTTGAGTTGACCACTGCACGTTGAACAGATGCCATTGTGGAACAGGGTAACTTGATCTGCAGTGTCTCTGGGTAATTGCCAGCCGTGCAGTAGCGCAGTCAGTTGCACAAGCGCTGAACAATCCAGACCCACCGGCGATCGTCCTCCCCATAAATAGGGTGAACCGAGGAATAGCGATTGTGCTGTATCAACCAGCTGTCCTTCTCTTTTGCCATTTATTTCCCGGACGTGTTGTTTCCAAACATAACACTGCTGATGTGTACGCAAGAACTGATGGTTGTCGCATGCATGCAATGAAAGTTCACTGGCCAAAGGCGCATGTTGTTTAACGGGACTTTTGATGTCGGGTTCATCGAACAGCGGAGTAAACTTAATGATCACTTTATGGGTACTAATGGTTGTGTCATCAACCAAATGGTGGTTTTCCACAAAGCCGCAGTAGCCATCAGTGAGTAGCTCAATATGTGACCAGTGATTCTCTACTGTTGACACTTTGACGTATTCGCCGAGCAAAGCCTGGCTGGTCGTCTCAGATTCAATACTGGGGCTGGCGTGAATATTGGCAATCTCGGAACAGATGCGCATATAAAAAAGACTCGTTAAAAAGGACTCGGTTTTTGCTTATGCGGCGTGGTTTATCGTAGCATGTCTGCCAGAGGCCAACCGATCAGCATCAATTAAACCGAAACGTCAAAATCAGTCATGCTTGAGCCAGACAATATCAAATACCTTGTGGTCCACTGCGCCGACAACCCCAATGATCAAGACATTGGTTGCAGGGAAATACATGCCATGCATTTGGGCTTTGGTTGGCATGGCGTAGGCTACCATCGGGTCATTCGGCGAGATGGTACCGTGGAGTCGGGCAGGCCCGATTGCTGGATAGGTGCGCATGTGTATGGTTTTAATGAGCAAAGTCTGGGTGTGTGCTTAATCGGTCGAGATGTATTTACGGATGCACAAATGAACTCATTGGAAACTGTATTGCGAGAGTGGCACACACAATACCCTCAAGCCACCATTTGCGGGCATTGTGACTTTGATTACACCGAGAAAACCTGTCCCAATTTTGATGTGAGTGCGTGGTGGTCGGCAAAACTCCGATAGGCAATGGTAGTGCACCAATTCTGACAATAGGATTAATGTCGGGCACCAGTATGGATGGCATTGATGCGGCATTGGTACGATCAGATGGTATTCACTTAGAAAGAGTAACTCGCTTATGATATCGATTCCCAGCGAGCCATGTCGAGGTTATATAGAAGGCTACTATGGACAACTATTGAGCTGGGATGCGCGCCACAGGCTGGTCGCTCAGCTAAGTCAGCTTGGGTTGTCCAGCTATTTTTATGCACCCAAAGAAGATATATATCATCGCTTGCACTGGCGAGAGCCTTATCCAATGGACTGGCGTAGTGAGTTTGCGACGTGGGCAAGCAAGGCACAAGCGCAGTCGGTACAGCTTATTGCAGGTGTAGCACCCGGATTGGATTTTAACTTTGCCCATCTGCCTGACGGTCCGGACTTGTCGGCGCTGGTCAACAAGGCACAGCAATTGTTGAACGATGGTGCTTCAGCTATTGCATTACTCATGGATGATATAAATGCAGAATTTGACCCGGCACAATCAGGTTTAACTACGGAAGGACAAGCGCACGCGATCTTAGCCAATGCATTGTCTGAGCGAATTGATGGTTCAATCTATGTTGTGCCCAGAGTGTACGCTCAGGAACTAGAGCACGAATCCCCTGGCTATGCGCAGCAGTTCAGTACGCAACTTAATGCAGGTAATGCTGTGTTTCATTGTGGTACGCATATTGTTGCGCCATCAATAGATCATCAGGATTATCATGACTATACAGACTCAGGTCGTCATCGAGTTATTATCTGGGATAACCTTTACGCCAATGATTATTGCCCAAGACGCCTGTTTATTGGTGCCTGGTTGGGTAGAGCACGTGTGAACGAGATTATGCTTAATCCAACAGGCATGCCTTCAACAGACGCTTTATTAATTGACATGATGGCCAACACCACTGATGATGCCAGTGCCGAAAATGTCCATAATGAAGTGCTAACTGCGCATAATGTACCAGACCAGTTTTTGGCAGTTGCCCACTATTTCGCGCATCCGCCTTTTAATGACACAGCCCCCCTGGATGTGGTTTCGGCATTTTCTCGAGAGCAACAACTTGCTGCGATCGAATTCTTACTATGGAAATGGAAATCACCATTGTCGCGAGAATGGTATCCGTATCTGTTTGGCTTAAAACACGATTTATTGATTTCCACTGGCGAATTGCCTGATAGGCGAATTCAAAAAACCCAGCTGGCGCCATTGGCGATGAGACTAAAACAGTAATAAAATTGTCATGTTGCCTCAGATATGAACTAAAACTATTGCTGTTGTTCTAAGGGTTGGCAGGTTTTTAGACTTTTTCTTGGGTACTACAGCTTCGATTGCAAAGGCAGAGTTAGGTCATAAGAGTTAGGTTATAAAGGTAAAGTAGACAAAAAATGACAAACCCGATCAGAATAATGGTTTACAAGTGGGCAGGGTCATGGGGGCCTTTCAAAGTCTCTATCCCGTGTGGTGAGTGTGCGCTGACCGCGGATATCATTAAAGATACCATGGCAAACGAACTCAGTGATATTCCTGTTGAGCTCGAAACACGTGATTGGCTTAGTGAATGGTACCGACCATTGGTCAAAGGTGGGTGGCACGCTCCAATTGTATTAGTGGAGGGCAAGGTTGTTGGCCAGGGTGGGGCCTTGAATCGTGGTTTGCTTACCCAGGCTGTGGTTGAGCAATACGCAAAGCGTTCTCCGATAACGGGCAATCATGTATTCGGTAAGGAAACCTGTCCTCATTGTATGCGTGCCAAAGCGCACCTGGATCGAGCCAGTATCGACTATGAGTACCGTGATGTGATCGCAAACCCGCTCGACCTTTATGAGATGCTGGCACGTGTAAAGCCGATTGTTGGTCCAAAAACACCGATTACAGTCCCACAAATCTGGATCGATAGCGAGTATGTCGGTGGTGCCGATCAACTAGCGGCAATTGTTGATGAACATGTTGAGCCTAATCCTGATAGAGGACAGTGTTCTATCTCACCGGCTTCTACTTAATATCATGCTCAATGGATGCGCTGCCTGAGTCGATCGCCAACAACATAGTTGCAAAGCTTGGTGCTACCGACATTCGAGTTGACGAAAACCTGCAAGCGTTGTGGGGTGGTTATGGTGGGATATTTCGATTGCAATTGAATGGTACGACTCACAGGTCCGCCATTCTAAAATTGATTCAGCCACCACAACAGGCACAGCATCCTCGTGGCTGGAATACACCGACATCACATCAACGAAAAATTCAATCGTATCAAGTCGAAACGCATTGGTATGCAAACTATGCACACCTCTGCGATAAACCTTGTTACGTACCGGCGGTACTGGCGGTGAGCAGTGATGCTTCCTGTCAGTGGATACTGATGGAAGATCTGACTACACAGTATCCTTTGCGTGCAGCAACCTTATCCATGACTGAGGCGCTGGTCTGCTTACAATGGTTAGCCACTTTTCATGCACGTTTCATAGGGATAAAACCTGATGGTTTATGGTCGACTGGTACTTATTGGCATTTGGATACTCGCCAGGATGAGCTCAACAGCATGCCGAAAGGTGAGCTGAAAGCATGTGCTGCCAAGCTTGATAAGCGATTGAGTGATTGCCAATACCAAAGCATTGTGCATGGTGATGCCAAGGTCGCCAATTTTTGTTTCAACAGCGATAAATCCGCTGTCGCTGCAGTCGATTTTCAATACGTGGGTGGTGGTGTGGGTGTAAAAGATGTTGCGTATTTTCTCGGCAGTTGTCTGGATGAGAAAACGATTGAAAAAAATGAATCAGCGTTACTGTCAGCTTATTTTACCGCATTGGGAGAACAAATAACTTCAACTTATTCGGACCAACTTGCGCAACACGTTGTGCGCGCCTGGTCCGATTTATACGCCATTGCCTGGACAGACTTTTATCGATTTCTCGAGGGTTGGATGCCAGGACACAAGAAAATTAATCGCTACACGAAGACGCTTGCAGCTCGTGCGTTTGATCAGCTCATATAGCGTTAAAGAGAGTGATTGATACAGAGGTGAGCGATAAAGAAAGTATTAAATAAGTATGATTAATTTTAGTCGAACAGCAGCTGGCTGGCTTTGGCGTGCGTGATTGCAGCCTGACACTGATTTGATTGCAGCTGGATATTTGTTGGTGAGGTTGATGGCTGCATCAGGTTGTTTTCAGCTCGAGTGTGTGCTCCGTCGTTACTGAGCACATGAAAAAGCTCATGTGCCAATGCCACACCTGAATCGTCTATGTTCTCCATCAGCCATACGCTGTCTTGCAACCATGGTCGGCGACGAGTGTTAGCGGGTGCAAATGATGCGCCGTCAGTAGGTATGAGCATGCGTGTATCACGAGCGAAAAACACTTTAATAGGTTGGAACTCACTGTCGTTTTCCAGCGCCGCCAACAGTGTTCGTGCAGGGCCAGTGTCCAGGTCTTGCATGTACTCAGGTACAGATAATTGGCTAATGGTGACAGAGTGAAATGAAATTTGGCATTGGCTCAAAATAGTTTCAGCTTGTAGCAAACTTTCACTGACCTGCTCATTAGTCCAACGATCATTCAGTACAAAAACGCTCAGAGGCAGGCTTAATGTATGCTCCTTTTCGTCGGCATTGGTTGGGACATCGCGGGTCAGTGTTTGCACACCGTTAAGACCAACTTCGAGTTCATCATCGGCCATTGGGTCGGCTATGTATCCACCGCCAACATATTTAGCGCTTGCACCGTCAGCAAAGCGGCGAGCGAACTCAGCGACCAGTTCACTGGCCCGCCATTTCGGGTTATCGCGTCTCCAGCGGGCGGCCATTGCCATAACACGAGGTACTGCGTAGCTGGAGCCTGACGCTTTTATTGTCTCACCATCAAAGTTAGTGATGCTCTGTTGTTCAGCTGGCAGCATATAATCTACATGGGTACGTCCCCAGTTAACGCCTTCTGCCGGGACGACGAAATCGTCTGCCGAGGTCACCACCAACAAATTTGGTAATTCGAGTGCGGCCGGATACACAGGGTGCGTATCGATGTTGCGACTATCGTTTCCCGCAGAGGCTACGAACAAGATATTCGGGTGTTGCTCTGCTGCTGCTGCAAAGTCTTCCCATTGATCAGGTTTATTGCTACCAAGTGGCAGGCCGACGATGTCGACGTTGTTTGCCGCAGCGTGCTCAACCAGATCTTGCATACGCTCCATGGCAGGCCTTGGATAACGATAGGGAACTAATTCAACGAAAGGTGCCTCTTTAAGCAATAAAGACGCTGTGCCAGTACCGTGCCGGCTAACGTGAAATGGGGAAGGGCCGAAATGAGCGTCAAACGGCAGCTTATCGTTATCCCAAAAATCGTACCCAATTATCTCACCATTGTTGTCTCGAGCCAGGCGCTGATTGATCTTTGGGAGAGTGTAGTTCACGCCCGAGTCCACCAAACCAACTCTGATAGCCTTGGTTCGCTTGTTGTTTTCAATGACAGGTACCGTCGGGTTCAGTAGTTCAACAGACTTTATTGAACCGTCGCTGAGGTTAATAACACGAAGTTCTACCGCCTGAAGTTCATCGTTGTAGATTAATTGACGTTGCAGAGAGGGTATGCAATCTTCGTTTAAATGCCAGAGTGTATGAGGGCGTTGATCAACTGATGCAGTAATTTGCATCGCCACAGGCCCTTTGTCAGTCTTTAGTGACCGCCAGGCAATCTCGGTGCCATTGGTCAGTTTGCCTTGAAAAAGTGTGCTGTTCTTGGCCTGGGGGATGTCGAAAGGTTCGCTCGTGACTGAATCGCTTTGCAGCGTGTCATTATTTGCTACTGGCCAGATAGGTACATCGCTATCTACGATGGCATGGCAACTGGCAACGGCTGCTGCTGTGTCGTGTAGTTGTGGTGTTGAGACGTTACCGTCGGCCACAGCGAAACTGGTTATCCCCGCTGCAACGAGCGTCAGAACAACTGGTCTTGGTCGCAGTCTCGGCCGTGTTCTCAGTCGTGATGCCAGGCAATATTGGTACATGAAACGTTCAAGCCCTTGCAATGTGTACACCTTTATAATTTTTCTGAGCTGGAGGCGTTCTGTTCGACACACTGTAACCCATGTTGGTAAGGGCTGCCATCCATATAACTCCGGACAATAACATGCATTTTAGTAATATTTGTGAATTATAAGACTTAAAAGTGCCAAGAAAGTCGAAATATTGACTCTCAAATCGTGTCTATGTTGCATAACGAGACCAACTAGGCAAGTTCTGTGGCCATTTTCTTGCATCCTCGAAGTGAACCGGTAGCTAATTTCCACACTTCCGATGGTCGACTGTGCACGGTGTTTCGCTAACAGATCAACTCAGGTTTTCGATAAGCATTGTTTCCCAAGCTTCCCTCAATTAAGCGCACAGACTTTACGGGTGTGGCTCGTGGATTACGTTCAGCCGCTCGCAAATCGGTGAAAAGATTGCGTAACTGGCCTCGTGGCTCACTGCGCTATTTTTTGCACAAAATCAAACCATTGGTACGTCGTGCAACGGGTGGCACGATCAAGGGTCCGCGCACGCTGGCTGATAACATCCGCTTCTTCGCCAATCCAGGACCTGGGTTTGAACCAGCTGATGCGCTGGATGGTCGGTATATGCCCTCCCGAGTCAAAACCATCGCTTTTTATCTGCCTCAGTTTTATGCCTTCGAAGAAAACGACAAATGGTGGGGCAAAGGATTTACAGAGTGGCGAAATGTAGCCCGTGGCGCGCCACGTTTTCGCGGTCATTATCAACCTCGCATACCACGTGATCTTGGATTTTATGATCTGAATGATATTGAAACGATTACTGCCCAGGCCAAATTGGCAAAACACAATGGTATCGATGCGTTTTGCTTTTACTACTACTGGTTCAATGGACGTAGACTTATGGAAAAGCCTGTTGATCTGTTTGTCGAATCGGACATAGACCAACAGTTCTGCATCATGTGGGCAAACGAAAACTGGACGCGCACCTGGGACGGATTGGAAAACGATGTTCTGATAAAGCAAGACTATCTTGATGAAGACGAAGATGCTTTCATTGCTGATACTGGTCGGTATATGGCAGATGAACGTTATGTTCGTATTGGGAATCAACCACTGTTCATACTGTACCGACCTGGATTGCTGCCAGATGCAAAGGCCAACATTGAGCAATGGCGAAAAAAATGGACCGCCCTGCTAGGTGTCACACCACTGGTTATGATGGTACAAGGCTTCGATCAGGAAGACCCTAGAGCGTTTGCACTCGATGGCGCGATTGAATTTCCTCCGCATAAGGTGTGTGCCGGTTTAAAAAATATCAATGATCGATGCCATCTACTGGATTCTAATTATCAGGGACTTGTTCGCGACTATAGTGACGTAGTTAACAATGCATTAAGGGAACCGGCGCCTGAATTTCCACTAATCAAAACCGTATCTCCACATTGGGATAATGATGCTCGCAGAGAAGGTTTGGGCATGACCATACACGGCTCGACACCTGCACTTTACGAGAAATGGTTAAACGGTGCGATGGATTTTGCAATAGATCATCCAGTGAATGGTGAATCAGTAGTTTTAATCAACGCCTGGAATGAATGGGCCGAAGGTGCTTATCTGGAGCCGGACGTCCACTATGGTCATGCCTATCTGAACGCGACAAAGCGTGCCACTAAAGGTATACCAGCTCAATCTGATGCAGGGCGCATTCTTCTGGCAGGACATGATGCCTATCGCCATGGCGCGCAGATGTTATTGCTCAACATCGCAAAAATCTATCGACAACAGTTTGGTATGGATGTCGTTATCGTTCTTAAAGAGGGTGGGCCACTACTCGGTGAATATCAAAGCGTTGCACAAACACATGTACTGAGTAAACTGGGTAGCAATGGTTTGCGAAAAATTCTTGCTCGCAAACAGTATACATCCGCCATTTGCAACACATCGGTTACTGGGGATTTGGTTCCCCAGTTACGTCAATCGGGATTAAAAGTCTTATCACTTGTGCATGAATTGCCTAATCTGATCAAAGACTATCAGCTTGAGTCGAGCGTTCAGACCATTGCAACTAAAGCCCACCATGTAGTCTTCCCGGCGCAGACAGTAAAGGATGGGTTTGAACAGTTCGCTGAATCGTTCCCGGCCAGGGCGGTTATTCGACCACAGGGAACGTACACATCGGTTAATTTTAATGAACGCGCTCGTAAAGACATCAGGTCGGCACTTGGTATTGCTGCAAACGATACAATGGTGATTGGTGTGGGGTACGCTGATCTGAGAAAAGGTTTTGATCTTTTTATGGATACGGCGCGGCGTCTGATACTTAGTAAGAGCAACGTACACTTTGTTTGGGCAGGTGCTCTTAGCACGGAAATGCAACGCTGGATTCAAACAGATTTTTCTGGTCAGCAAGACCAGAGCCGCTTGCACATAGTTGGATTTACTGATCGAATTAAAGACTATTACTCTGCCGCAGATTGCTTGTTTCTGTCATCTCGTGAAGATCCCTATCCGACCGTTGTTCTTGAGGCGATGAATGTTGGCATTCCGGTCGTTACCTATCGGGCAACATCAGGCCTTGATTCGCTTATGGAGACACATGGTTATGTGGTGAACTTCGGTGATAATGATGCGCTGGACAGTGCCATATGGCAGGCCCTGAATGAATCAGACGAGTCAAAACGCTTAGCCCGCATAGCTTATGTCGAGAACAACTGTCAGTTTGATGATTACTGCTTTTCGCTTCTTGAGCTCTTGCATCCACAATTAAAGCGCGTATCGGTTGTGGTGCCAAATTATAATTATGCCCAGTACATAAAGCATCGAATAACCTCTATCTACAGCCAGAACTACCCTGTTTATGAGGTTATATTGCTCGACGATGCTTCCGATGATAACAGCGTGGCAATCGCTGAACGTGTCGCAGTACAGTCTGGCAGAGCGTTGCAAGTGATTCAAAACGCTTCAAACGGTGGCAGTGTTTCTGCCCAGTGGCAAAGAGCGACACAGTTAGCGCGTGGAGCACTTTTATGGATTGCAGAAGCAGACGATAGTGCATCCCCAGAATTCTTGACTGGTTTGGCGAATGAATTTGATGAAAACACAGGCGTAGCTTTCTGTGATTCAAAACAAATTGGTGTTAATGGTGAACATTTGTCTAATAGCTATCAACATTATTTTGCCAAAGTAGACCCTCGATTGTTCTCGCAGAATTTCAAGCTCGATGGCCACATATTTGCCGCCCACGCAATGGCTGTAAGAAATGTGATGCTCAATGTTAGTAGTGTGTTGTGGGACAGAGGTGTACTGACTCAGTGCTTTGCAAAAATTGGCAATGAGCTGCGAAACTACCAACTGGTTGGAGATTGGCGCATCTATCTTGAGCTGCTGAATATGAATGGTGTATCGATGTCTTTTGTTGCCAATGCCTTGAATACACACCGGCGTCATAACACATCGGTTACTGGTACGCTTGATATAGGGCAACATCTGGATGAAATAACAGCGATACATCAACACGTTCGCGAAAATATGCAGGTCGACGAACGTACGCAACAGCTGATGGATTTGTACTTAAGCGAGGTTGTGGAACATCTGGACACTGAACGTATTGTTGATAAAGCGGCTTGAACGTTTCTTGAGTTCGGCGCCTTAACCGTATTATGTTTGCTGAGAACAATTTAACTTTGATAACGTTTTGTCAGCAGAGTACTGTACGCTAATCTCATTCGATGCATAACACCTTTACGAAAAAACCCCAGTGTTAGCATTGAATACAATAGGGAGGCTCTGGGTTGTTTAAATTCAAGGTAAGCTTGAAATCTGGTGAGCAACTCACGTTGTTCTACATTCAATTCAGGTAGATTTGCAGGGCGGCTCAATAGCGTGTTGATAACCACGATGCGTGAATCCTCTTTAAATGGTAACCGGTAATCTCTTCTAATAAACCCCTGCCATGATTTGCCGTCGAGCAGCCTTGCAATACCGAATTTAGTCGATTCGATGGAATTGCTGGCGTTGTCGTTGTGAATACGATAGCTGACTAAAGCCTCGGATAATTGTTCGCGATGACCAAACAATTCACTTAGCACGGCTAACCAGTAGTCGTGAACGTGCAGCTCGGATGGAAAAGGTATCGCAATAGTTGCCAGTGCACGGTTCATTAAAATAGTATTGCCCATAACACCATTCTGACCCAGCACTGTGGGCAATGATTGCGAATTGTTGATTGCATACTGCCGATACTCGAAAAAAGACTTATGTACCGGTTGATTGTTCGCATCGATCATCGTTAAATCTGAGTGCACCAGGACAGGCAGTTGAGGTTCGCTTGCAGCTTCAATCGATAGTAAGCTCTGCATGCCGGAAGCTATTCGGTCTGGTTCCCACAGGTCATCCTGATCGCATAATGCTATGTATTTGTAGCCATCATTCAGAACCCTTGCAATACCTGCTTCAAAATTACTCACGAAACCTAGATTTTGATTGTTGACACATATGGTGATGTTCAACAGGTTCGAATATGAGCGCAGTTTGGCTACAGTATCATCAGTCGATGCGTCGTCAAATGCGTAGAGTGCTATCGGCCACGTCTGCGACACTAAAGTCTCAAGCTGTGTGTCAAGATGAGTTGAGCCGTTGTAGGTGCACAGTACAACGGCGACGGTAGCTTGAGATTCTGTGTTACCCATCAAAGCGCGTTCTTCAACGTACCGTTGGTTTCCGAGCTGACGTGTGTCCTCCAATGCGGCTCGTTTGCCAATTGTTCATGCCAACGCTGCTTCATTAGCCGTACTTCTTTTTTGTGTTTCAATTTTTTCAAAAAGCTGCGCTGATGACTTTGTCCACGCGATTTTGATTCATGGTGATACAGTTCGGAGTGCGGCGTCCAGATATTTTTATAACCGGCTCGCTGAACTTTCAAGCAAAGATCGACATCGTTGAAGGCGATAGCGAATTGCTCGCTGTAACCATCAACTTCATCGAAAACAGATCTTCGTAATAGCAGACATGCAGCTGTAACCGCGCTGACATGCTGATCTGTTAACAGAAAATCCTGATGTCCTGCTGTTCCGCGCGGATGATTTTTGTATAAATGCCCGGCAACGTTTTTGGGGTCAAGGTAGACGCCTGCATGCTGGATAGTATTGTCAGGGTAGTACAGCATGGCACCGACGCAACCTGTTGTTGCCTGTTGCATGGGTTCGCAAAGTGCCGTTAACCACTGTTGGTGAATGATCTCAATATCGTTGTTTAAAAAACACAGGAAGGATGCCTGACTGTGTTTTGCTGCTGTATTGTTGATGGCTGAGAAGTTAAATTTGTGTGGGTAATGAATAATTTTTATCTGCGCAAATGGTGCTACGTCTTGTGAGGCTAATGCTTTCAAATAGTCAAGAAGTTCAGCTTCGTCGCTTTGGTTGTCAACGATAATCAGTTCAAGTTTCCCGGTGAAATGATTCGCCGTGTCTACTAACCCGCTGATTAGCTTTTTAAGCATCTCACCCTGATTGTGTGTAGGGATGATAATACTGGTGTGAATGTGAGTGTCGGCATGCATTAGAACGGCTGCAAATTTCGATCAAAGTGAGTGAAATATCGTTACTCGCAAAGAAGCAATATGCTCGCCATTGATTATTAAATCTTTGACCAAGCGTAGCGAACTGACGATTGCCGACGCCGAGTTATTGGCGGCAAGTGGGTTCACCGCTATGGCTACGTTCTGAGTTGGTTAGTGCTTTTGCTGGCCCGTATTTAGGGCAGATGTCAGGCTTCTACTGGCAAGCCTTGCTTGATCTCGGAATGAGGTGTCATGTCGGTGAATTGACGGCCGCGCATGTGCTCGCTTACCTCAATATTTTCAGTGCTGAAAGCTGTTTTGAATATTGGTAAAGCGAGTTCGGGACTGGTATGACCACACATAAACACATCTATGGCCGCGTAGTCTCGTTCAGGCCATGTGTGGATGCCGATATGTGACTCTGCCAGCACAGCCACACCGGATACGCCACCATTAAGAGTGAAATGTTGTAAGTGCATGTGTAAAAGCGTGCTTTGTGTGGCCGTTACTGCATCGTGCAGGGCTTTTTTAATAAGTTCAATATCGTCCAGGTTCGAGGCGTTCCAGCAATCGAATAACAGGTGTCTGCCTGCGAACACAAAACCATTTGCTTGCATGAATAAGCCTTTGGTTTTTTTTGTTCTGTCGCTTTGCACCAGCTCTTGGTTCGATGCTTCACTGATAGTACTCATTCGAAATGCAGTATCCTGCCTAATTCACGGGCGTTCGATTCACCGAAGCGTGTATTTGACAGAAAATTTGTTGCTAATACAAGCACTCTTTAGTTCACCTAGACATTTCGCTAGGTGAACAATAAAAGTGTTGATTTGATTCTTCCATGTCGCAGAAGGCAATCGCAGAGTTAATTGCTTTAGTACAATGGACAGTTTTTTTGGGGAACAGGCTTTTTGAATGAGAAGACAAGCCATCCTTAGCCTGTCTAATAGGGTTACGTTGTGCGGAAACCCTGCAATATAAAATGACTAATTTAAGAGTTTGTTCTCACAACCACTGATTCGTATTCACCAGTGTTACCGTTTGAATCGACTGCGCGAACGTTATAGGTATACTCGGTGTCTGGCTCAAGACCTTCTTCGAAAAAACTCCGGCCATCTCTTGTTTCAACCAATTCACCGTCTCGCTTAATTTCGTAGCTAGCGATAGTCGCATTTTCAGACGTTGCCGGTTCCCAGAAAATTTCAACAGCGGTACTTGAGTAAACCGTGCCAGTTAATTCGGATACGGTTGAGGGGCCGTTTGTGTCATCGTCGTTGTTGTCATCGTCGTTGTTGTTATCGTCGTTATCGTCGTTATCGTCGTTATCGTCGTTATCGCCACCGCTAATTCTAGTGACCATGACACCTGCAACCGGGTTTGCCCAGCGATGGATTGCCGCATTGATATCACTGAAGCCGCCTTCTGGATCCAGATCGCCTAAAACACCTCGGTGAACGGTCACAAAGCCTTCAGCTTCCACGTCTACGCCCGTACCACCTGAGCCAAGTAAACCGGTTGCAACCAATGGCGGGGGAGCAGGAAATCCAGCTTCACCAGGTGCACCACTACCTACAAGCTCATCATTTGCTTCAGTACCAGCATCGTAGCCGCGGGCTGAGAAGTGAACTGATTGGCCCGTTTCAGTTGGCAGTGCTACTGAGTTCAGCCCAACAAAACCATCGTTGGTTGGTAATAGCATGCCGGTTAGAGATAAAACAGTGTTCACATCGCTGCTGGTTACAGTGAATGTTTCGCTGGCCCCTGGTGCTATTAAACCAGTCCCGGTGGCAACGCTTGCATCAATACTTTCGAGCAACGCGGCCATTGAAGATACATCGCCGCCCTCGGCGATAGCTTGCATTTCACCTGAAGCTGGCGATCCGGTGTTAAACATGGATGCCTCTGGTGTGTGTGCGCTGACAATCAGGGGTGTAAAGTGAATGCCTGCTGTGAGGTTGGTTACTGTGACTTCATAGTCGTTTGCTTGTGCAAACCCAGTCATACCAACCAGGACTGTGCCTAGTGCAACGCTGATAGATCCTCTGATCACTGGTTTCTCCATTTAAATAGTTACTTCGCGAACTTCTGTTCAGTACTTACGGACTGAGGTTGCCATGTATCGTTCTCTATAAATTAACTAACATTTTGGAAAGAGATAGTAGAGGCTAATACAAGGCAGGCCACACTCAACCGCGGACAAAGGATACTGCAAATGCTGGCTGTACGACTGACGCTTTCCAAATTGAAAACAAAAAGTGCTAGCCCGAAAGTCTCAATTTTCCGGAATCGTAATAATCGAATGTGATTGCCAGGGTAGGGGAAGAATGGCATTCCGTCAAATGCACCGCCCACCATCGACTTCCATGCAAACGCCGGTAACCATGGAGGCCTCGTCTGAGCACAGATAACAAGCTGCGTTGCCGATATCTTCAGGGGTTGAAAATCGACCTATTGGGATAGTAGACAAGAATTTTTCTCTGATTTCGGGTGTGTCTTCACCCATAAACGATTTTAGCAACGGCGTTTCTCCGGCAACCGGGTTAATTGCGTTGACACGTATGTTCATCGGTGCAAGCTCCACTGCCATACCGCGTGTAGCAGTGATCATCCAACCTTTGGATGCGTTGTACCAACTGAGCCTGGGTCGGGGGCTAACACCAGCGGTCGATGCCACATTAAGTATGTTCCCGTAGCCTTGTGACTTCATAACAGGAACAATGTGTTTGGCGGCCAGATAGACCGATTTAGCATTGACTGCAAATACTTTGTCGAAATCAGATTCGGTAACGTCTTCCATTGCCATAGGCAGATGGGTAGTGCCCGCGTTATTAACTAAGATGTCGATCTGCTTAAACGTTTCAAGTGTTGACTCTTTTACTTGAGCTATGTCGCTTGATGAAGACACATTGGCCTGGCATGCGATTGTTGCATCACCTAATTCAGCTGCCAATTTGTTTGCACTATTAATGTTTATGTCGACAATAACCACATTGGCGCCCTCGGCAACGAACTTTCGCACAATGCCTTCGCCAAACCCGGACGCGCCACCGGTTACAATCGCCACTTTCTGATGCATTCTCATTTTTTGAATCTCTTCAGGCCAATGATGCTGAAAGTTAGAGTTTAACCGTGATCGTAATAGTGTGCTACAGCTTGTATTCGAAAGAAACACTACAGTGTGCAGCAGGTGTTCTGCCAGAAATGGTGAGAGTTTTGGTATGGAGTCTATCGACGATATTCTGTGGGGTATTGATCAGGCATTGATGCCCGGGGCGAATAACAACTAAAAAAGGCTTCGTTTACACGAAGCCTTTTTAGCTGTCTCTTGGTGTTTGACTATCTTAACTTGAATCTATTTTAAGTTTGATGAAAGCATTATCGTCTGTTCATCAACATTCGCAATATACCGGTCCGATGCAAATAATACAGCAACGTAAGTATCGAAGCGATGGCTGCAGCCAGGTACGTTAGAAACGCCGCATTCAATACTCTGCCGGCACCGCCTACCTCCTCATCGGTAACAATGCCGGCATCAACCATGGCGGTTTTTGCACGAGCACTTGCATCCCATTCAACAGGTAGCGTGATGACAGAGAAGGTTACGGCAACCGCAAACAGAGCACAGCCCAGTAGTAAAACAGGCATGCCAAAAACGGGTGCAAGTGCCATCAGTAAGCCTCCCGCCATAATCACTGGCATCGACATTTTGCTTGAAATATTGGTAACAGGCACAAGAGTTGAGCGCATCTTTAACCAACGATAGCCCTGTGCATGTTGAAGCGCATGACCAGCTTCGTGACACGCTACACCAATTGCGGATATGGAACGCGCGTTGTACACGGGCTCAGAAAGGCGCAGTGTTTTCACGCGAGGGTCATAGTGATCACTGAGCCGACCGGATACCGCTTCAAATTTACAGTCGGTCACGCCTTGCCGTTCCAGCATCAATTTGGCCGCTTCCGCGCCAGTCATATTTCGTTGAGTACCAACGCTTTCGTACTTGGCAAACGTACGTTTGACCATCATCGATGCCAAACCGGAGAGCGCCATCCCCGGTAACATGACCATCAACATGTAACTCATATTCATGCCTATCATGGAAAAAACCTCATTTGATTGCTTTATTTCAACAATAGTAATTCAAGCATGCTGCCAATCGAGCATAGATTTGTAAAACTTTATGCGAAGCGAGGAAAAAACAGCGTTGAAATACTGATTTGCCAAGTATTAAAGTGATAAATATGGGGTCTTTTCTTAGATATTCAAGCCGCCTGGTTGACGCGACTGGTAACCAACCATACACCTGACGCGGCAATAAGCATTCCTATCCAGGCTGTATTTGTCATGGGTTCACCGATAAAGATCATCGCCAATAAGGCCGACATGGGCGGTACAAGGAAGAACAGAGCAGATACTCGGCTGACTTCGCCGGTTCTGATCATCATCATCAGTAGGCTGATGGCGAGAATTGAATTACACACAACCAGATAGAACAATGCGAGACCAAACGGCAAGGTCCAGTTTATCGACATGGTCTCAGTAAAATACGCCAGTGGTACCAGACATGCTGAACCGATTACATATTGAACCAAGTTGGTAGTGAGCGGGTGTTGTGAGACGCCAAACTGTTTTTCCCAAACCGTTGCTAGCGTGATACCGCACAATGCGGCCAGGCAGAATAACAAACTCACGGTGTTGTTGAACTGCACACCCATATTGGTAACGATAACGAGCACCGACCCCAACAGACCCAGTGTCAAACCGCTCCATGTACGTCGGTTGACCGTTTCATTCGATATCAGTGGAAAGATGATGGCAACAAGGATTGGTTGCAAGCTGGTTAACAGCGCAACAGCTCCAGCCGATGCACCAGCATCGAACGATTTATAAGCAGCTCCAAAATAGATTACTTGAATCAAAAATCCAACAAAAGCCATGTGTAGCCATTCGATTCTATTTTTGGGAAGAGCGGGTTTGAATATTAAAAGTAATGGTGCGATCAGTAAAACGACACAAACGTAACGCAAAGCAAGCAGCGTCAATGGGTCGGCATCATGAATGCCGATTTTGGCCACAGTGAACCCACCGGACCATAGCAAAAGGAATATGAGAGGCGCCCACCTGATCAAGGTCATGAGTTGAATACCTTCCAACGAGTTGCTTTGCCGATTTGCAATGCTAAACTGTCTGTAGATGAGCTTTATAACGAACAACGCTTCCTACCCGATTAGGTCAGTTGCGTTTTGGGTACTATGCTCCCGGTCAGGACATTGTGAAAAGGTGCGTGTCGTTGGTCTACAATAAATGGACCAACGAGTGGCAGTTTCGATAACTTTTCGACAGATAAAATGCCCGTATCGTCCTTGCGGACTTGAGCGGGCTTGAATTATCGACTCATATTCAGCGTGCAAGTGCTTTATCTTGCTTGCATGACGTAGACGTTTGGACGCTTTGCGAGAGAAAATAAATCAGCGACTTGTGGCAAGTGTTCAGATGAACTGATACACCGAGTTACAAAGTGAGAGATAAACTTTGGAACCATACAGTTTGGGCAATGTCCGAGCGAAAACCCGATGAGTTCAACTTAATCCCAAAAGGATAATAAAGTTATGAAAAGAAGATTTGTTAGGAACGCAACTATAGTGAGCTTGCTAGCGCTTAGCGTTGCAATTTCTGCATGTAGTTCGAATGATGACGATGATGACGCCACTAACGCAACAGCTGGTGATACCGATACCGGTGATGCTGGTGATACCGATACCGATACCGATACCG
>CAYTJF010000010.1:11731-22883 GCA_964437945.1 uncultured Granulosicoccaceae bacterium | reverse complement strand
GATACCGATACCGATACCGATACCGTTATCGATGCCGATACCGGTGATACCGATACCGGTGATGCTGGTGATACCGATGGACAAGACGCTGAACTTAACCCTAATCTGTCAACCGTTTCGCTCATTCTGGACAGTACCAGTACGGTGCCACCAGCCAATGTTGACGGTGCTGAGGGCGCGGGCAGTTTTTCAGTGGACACTGAAACTGGCGCGATTAATGGCTCTGTCACCGTTTCGGGCACAACGGGCGTGCCAACTGTCGCACATATTCACGTCGGTGGGCCTGGTGAAGCAGGTGATATTGTAGTTCCACTAGAGGGTTCTGAAGACGGTACAGTCTGGTCTACAGGCGCAGATGCTGCCCTTGATGCTGCCGGAATTGAAGCGTTTGAAGCCGGTGAGTTGTATGTCAATGTGCACACAGAAGCAAATGCACCTGGTGAATTACGGGCGCAGCTGGTCGACAATAGTGCTCCAGCTCCTGGCAGTCTGACTATAAGCTTTACTAACACATCGGCTACCCAGCCAATGACTCCACCTGTGGTTGCTTTACATAACGCACCAGATGCAGATAACGGTATTCGTTTGTTCGAGGTAGGCCAACCAGCAATAGAGGGCGTTATCGAAATCGCTGAAAATGGCAACAACGACCCATTAGTTGCGTTTGCTACAGCACAAGTGGAAGCCGGTACTGTTTCTGCTGCTGGAGTTGCAGCTCCTGACCCGGCTGGACCATTGACACCTGGTATGACTTCACAGATCACGCTTGATCTGGAAAGTGATGATCAGGTGCTGAGTATTGTATCAATGGTCGTATGTACTAACGACGGCTTTAGTGGTATCGATTCAATGTCGCTGTCTGCCGATGCAACTCAAACTTTTATGGCTCCCATCTACGATGCCGGTTCAGAATCTAATATTTTGACTCTGAATTATTGGGTTCCCCCGTGTGGCGGAACGGGTAACATTGGTGATCAAGAAGGCGGTTCGATTACACCTCACCCGGGTCAATCGGGTTCTGAGAACCCTGACTTCGATTTTGAAGCTGGTGCTGAGCTGTTAGAAATCACGGTAACTCGCAACTAATATTTCCCGTTTAGTTATTGCTCGTATAGTGTGACCCTGTTTGCGCAGGGTCGCCTTTCTGAACTACGTTGTAATTTGTTACTCGCTAGAACTTGGCGGGTAGCACGTCTCTTTTTTCATTCCCCAAACCTCTGTTTTATTACCCTTTGGCAGCTTCGCTTGATCTGAAGCTATCACTGATTCGTGTACCCGCAGTAAGTATCGAATTGTCTTGCGGCGAAAAAAATGCGTCTGAATCCGCATCTATTGTTGGTAGCTGTGACGATTACTTGCACGTAAACGACCAGTACGCGACACTCTCAACTAATTTGATTGAGCTAGCCTATCCAACCAACGGAGATATGAACCGCGTGAGAGAAACAAAAGACGGTGGATTGATGCCTGGTCGCACCCGTCGCGGTGGACGAGCTGCATTGCGGAAAAAGCGGGCCAAACGTTCTACCAACATGCTACCAGCATTAAAACGGCAATTGCCGTTGGTAGAACCAATGACGCCAGATCAAGTACAGAAAATCGATGACGCTTCGATGTCTATCCTTGAAGAAGTTGGTGTGGTGTTCCGTGACAATCAAGCCATTGAAGATTGGAAAGCAGCAGGTGCGGAAGTAAAAGACGGTGATCGCGTACACCTTGACCGTGGATTGGTACGAGAGCTAATAAAAACCATTCCCAGCAACTTTACTTTCCATGCCAGAAATTCGGCAAATAATCTGCCGTTTGGTAATGACCATTGTGTGTTTGTGCCGATGACAGGCGCGCCATACTTACGTGATCTGAACGATAAGCGGCGCGGGCCCACGCTGGATGATCTGGCTAACTTTCACAAACTATCGCACATGCTGCCAGCGATTCATTCCAGTGCGCATCATATTGTTGAACCGATGGATCACGTTGTTGCGCATCGGCATTTGCGCATCACTTATTCGTCGATGAAACACTCCGACAAAACATTTATGGGGATGACAACATCTGGTAAGAATGCTGAAGACGTTCTAGACATGTGTGCTATTTTGTTTGGTGAGGCCTTTCTTGAAACGCATGCTGTGGTAACCGGGAACTGCAACGGCAATTCACCTTTGGTTTGGGATGAAACCATGTTGTCTGCAATGCGGGCGTTCAACAAGCGTAATCAACCTGTGCTGTGTTCGCCGTTTGTTTTGGGAGGAGCCAACACACCGGCTTCCACCGCCCCCGCTGTTGCCCAGCTAAATGCCGAGGCCTTGTCGGCACTTGCCTATACGCAAGTTGTTAGAAAGGGTTGTCCGGCTATCTACGGGCACTATCTATCCACGGTATCCATGGCCTCAGGTGCGCCAATGTCTGGTACTCCGGAAATCAGCCTAATGAATTTTATGATCGGTCAGATGGCGAGATACTATGATGTACCGTGGCGAACATCGAACACATTGGGTGGTGCAAAAACGTTTGATGCACAAGCCGGCTATGAAAGCGCCTCCACCATGATGGCAGCCTTAATGTCTGGTGCAAACTATTTGTGGCATTCGGCTGGATGGAACGAGGCCGGCATGCATTGTTCGATGGCAAAATTTATTGTCGATGCCGAGCAATGTGCAATGGGGTATCGCATGGCTGAGGGTATTCGTTGGGACGATTTTGATGAGGCATTGTCTGCCGTGCGTGACATTGGTCCAGGTGGTCATTACCTGGGACATCCGCATACTCTGGCAAATTTTCAGGAAGCGTTCTTTATGCCTCGCCTGTTTGATAACAATTCAATTGAACAATGGGCAGCCGATGGTAGTAAAGAGATCACGGAACGCGCTTTGATCGAAGCGCGAACTTTACTTAATGCGTATGAGGAACCAAAGCTCGACCAGGCTGTAGATGAAGCATTACGCGACTATATCGACAGACGCGAACGTGAGATTCCCGCCGAAGACGCACTTAATACAGAACATTGAGCCAGTGACTTAATCTCAAATCGACCGCGACGCACCGGCACAACGCATTCAAATCGAAGCCTTTACAAGACATATAAATCTTGTTTAAGAGTGGTCCTGAACTGTACTAACCTTCGCTGAACAAATTTGCAAATTCGTTCCTGAGTTCGTTCTTTTGCACTTTGCCCATGGTATTACGAGGCAAACTTTCTTTTATCACGAGTTTGTGTGGGCGTTTGAAGCTTGCCAACGATTCTGCTACCTCAACCTTAACCGCATTGAGATCAATTTCGTGCTCATCGCCAACCAGGATGGCAATCACTGATTCGCCGAAGTCAGGATGCGGAACACCTACCACGGCGCTTTCCACAACACCCGGTGATTTATCGAGTATCAGTTCAATTTCTTTTGGGTAAATGTTGAGCCCGCCGGAGATGATCAGATCTTTATCTCGTCCCACGATGCTGATGTAACCATCTGCATCAGTCTGTGCAAGGTCACCTGTAATAAAATAACCGTTTTCACGTATCTCCTCTGCGGTTTTCTCGGGCATGTTCCAATAGCCTTTAAACACATTAGGACCGCGAACTTCCAACTGGCCAATTTCGCCATCGGGTACGATGTTGCCTGTTTCGGCATCTGTAATCCTGACTTCAACCCCTGGCAATGCAAATCCGACTGTGCCGGGCCGTCGTTCGCCATCGTATGGGTTGGAGGTATTCATATTGGTTTCTGTCATGCCGTAGCGTTCGAGTATGTGATGTCCGGTACGTTCCGAGAAATGTTTGTGCGTTTCTGCCAAAAGTGGCGCCGAACCAGAGATGAATAGCCGCATATTTTTAGTTAACGTTTTATCGAAACGTTTTTCTCCAAGTAAGCGTGTATAGAACGTAGGCACACCCATCATGGTGGTCGCGTATGGAAGCAATTGGATAATTCTATCTTTGTCGAATGCAGGTTCAAAAATAATTTGAGCACCACTGAGCAGGCAAGTATTGGTCGCAACAAATAAACCGTGCGTATGAAACACAGGCAGAGCGTGTAACAGTATATCTTTTTCAGTGAACTGCCAAAGCTGTTGCAGTGCCTTTGCGTTGGAGAGTAGATTTTGCTGCGTTATCATCGCACCTTTTGAGCGACCCGTAGTGCCAGAGGTATACAACAAAGCAGCAAGGTCATCGATAGAGCATTCGGCAATTTTAATGTCGGTAGAGGATGCATTGAGCTGCTCAATAAACGACCCGCTCAGTCCGTCTGCAGATTGTGTGAGAATTTTGGCCGCGTTAGATTCTGCGATGCCAGTGTATGGCACTTCAGAGTCCGGATCACAGATCAATAACTTAGCACCAGAGTCAGCGAGAAAGTACTCAACCTCGTTAACGGTGTAGGCGGTGTTTAATGGTAGATAAACCACACCTGCCTGAACACAGCCTGCGTACAACACTAAGGCAGAAACCGACTTACCTATCTGTGCAATAATTCTATCGCCTTTGTCAAGGCCTGAAGTTCGAAGCGCATTTGCGCATTTAGCCGTTTGCAGCAAAAATGCTTCGTGCGAGAGTGTATCTCCGGTTAACGGGTCGATGATAAAATGAGTGTTTTTGCCAGCGTGTATGGCGAACAGAGAATCGTACAGTGGGTTTGCCATCGTTAAGCGCTACTTATAAATGTGTGGTTGAGTGAACTAACAACATTGTATACAAAAATAGGCATGCTGTAGAATTGCCTTTCCAGTAAACCAGCCAACAACAACTCTCGAAAATAATACGATATGACCGAAAAAATCTACCCTGAATTTGCCAATCCAATGGCTCGGCCGAAGTATGTTGGCATTTCTACATTCTTCCGAGCGCCATGGATTGAGGATATGCAGGAGGTGGATATTGGCATTATCGGTGTACCGTTCGACGGTGGCGTAACCAATCGCCCTGGCTCTCGACACGGGCCACGTGAGGTGCGTAACCAGTCAACGCTTGTGCGTATGAAAAACCAGGCAACCGGGGTTTGCCCATTTGATTCCTGTCGTGTTGCTGATATTGGAGATGCATGGGTGCCAGCTCCGTTTGAGTTGGTTCAAAGTCACAACGCTATTCAGGAAACGTTTGAAAGAGTGGTTGAAAACAACATCGTGCCTTTGGCTGTTGGTGGAGATCATTCGGTAACCCTGCCAATCTTTCGTGCACTCGCTAAAAATCGACCTATTGGCATGGTACATATTGATGCTCATTGTGATACTGGAGACGACTACATGGGTTCCAAGTTTCATCATGGTGCCCCGTTTAGTCGTGCTGTGGAAGAGGGCTTACTTGACCCAAAACGCACCATTCAAATTGGCATTCGTGGAACTGTAAATGATCTCGACCTTTGGAAGTTCAGCCACGACAGTGGTATGCGCGTTATGTACATGGAAGAGTTACATAAAATAGGTGTTGAGAAAGCCATGCAAGAGGCACGGCGTGTTGTTGGTGATGGCCCTGTTTATATTAGCTTCGATATAGATAGTCTGGATCCGGCGTTTGCACCGGGAACAGGTACGCCCGAGGTGGGTGGCATTACATCAATGGAAGCGCAACTACTCATTCGTGGCTGTAGTGGACTGGATATAATCGGTGCTGACATGGTGGAAGTTGCACCCTCATTTGATCCATCCGGGTCAACGGCTATGGTAGGCGCAAATATGTTGTTTGAATTGTTGTGCGTCGCCAGTGAAGCGTTTAGGCGTCGCACGTAGTGTTGCTTTGTCGTTTTCAAACAGCAGTTTATTGACCAAATCGGGGTGCATCTTTTAAAAATTCAATCTCTTTGTCGGTTGACTTTCGTTCGAGAGCTGCGTTCCTGTGCGGAAAACGATTGAATTTTTCAAATATTTCAAAATGTTTCTGTGCATGTTCCGGGCGTCCCAAATCGGTAAACAGAGTCAACGCTGTTTTTTGATCGTCAAGATTTTCAGAATGCATAAATGGCATATACATAAATTGTTTTTCATCATCATTAAGGTTCTGGTCAAATTCGCGTGCCATTGCCTGTTTGGCAAGTGATACAGCCAGGGAGTCGAATGCAAAAGCGTCTTTGGTACCTCGAAAAATATTGCGTGAAAATTGATCGAGTACGATGATCGCGGCCAGAGCCCTGTGCTTATCAGCATCCAGTGGTAAGCGGGGCCACGTTTTCAATTGATTGTGCGTTAGCTTGAATTTGTCGCTAATGTTGCTATCAAGCTCCTGGCTAGAGATAAACCAGTCTTTTTTAGTGAGCTCTTCGAACCAGAAAGTCAGCACTTGTCTGGCCCAGTCTGCATTTACGCTGTTCATTTCCGCACTCCGAAGATATTGCCTTCTTGTCGTTACTCCTATCATAAGTTCTTTCGTGATCGTGTTGGCAACTTAACCACCAAAGTCGTGTAGGTCGCTGCCCGTGAGTCAGACTTGATCGTCAAAGAGTAGATTATCTTTCGCTCAATAATCCTACCCCGAGCATTCCAGCTACATCATAGTCGCGGTACAATAGCCAATGGCGCTCTCACAGGTTTGTCGCGAGCGCGAATACTCAAACCAGATTTTCAGGACAACATCAGATGGCGAAGAAGACGAAAACCGTTATTTTTGACTCCAATCCTGGTCGCAATGCCCAAACCTTTGGCATTGCGCGACAGCTCAATACCGATATGGATCTCATCCATGAACCATCAGTTGGGGTCATTGGCACCAAAGGTGATAGCCAGTGCTACATGGGTGTTCAACGTAAAGTTGAGGCCATTCACGAACACTTGCGTGGTCGACTGGGTCGTGAAGATGGCCAATTGCCATTGCGGCTGGTGCAGCCTGAATACACGGTTGCCACATCAGATGGCATGCGTAATGGCACTCGTGAAATGCGTTATTCGTTGATTGGACGAGAGGTAACCCACGACACAATATGTGAGCATTTAAGTGCCAGTGGTCTGGAAGGCACAATTGCTGTAGTCGCCTGCGATAAGCCACCTGTTGGTACATTGGCAGGATTACTTGAACACAATCGTCCAGCAATCATCATGTCCGATGGGCCCATTCGTCCGGGCAAGGATTCGGTAACGCAGGAACCTATCGATATTGTGACGGTATTTCAAGTTGCTGGTCACCCGGATGCAGAATTAAAAAAACGTCTTGCCCAGGAAGCCTGCCCAGGCTATGGCAGCTGTGGTGGCATGTTCACTTATAACACCATGCAAACCTTTATCGGGGTTGTTGGTATGCAGCCATTAGAAATGGTCGCACCACCTTCAGATGATTCGCGTCGACTCAACGAGTTCCCTAAGCTGTTAGTAGATTATTTAAAGGGCATGATTGAACGTGGCCATACTCCTCGCGACATCGTTACTCGTGATGCCATCCGCAACGCTGTGATCGTTTCAATGGCCGTTGGTGGGTCAACCAATGTTTTGTTGCACGCACCTGAAATTGCAAGGGCAGCGGGCTTTCGCAGCTTCGCCGACGATATTATGTCCCCTGAAGAATTCAACCATCTTTCTCAACATGTGGTTCCGGTACTGACGGATGCCAGACCCTATGGCGTTTACTCAATGGTCGATATTGATGAAAAAGGTGGTGTACAGGTTATTGTAAAAGCCCTTATGGACGCGGGTTTGCTTAACGGTGATACGTTAACTTGTACTGGTGAAACACTCACTGAACAAGTGGCTCGACTGAATACAGCCGATGTTGATGGTACGGTTATCTATCCGGTCGAAAAACCGTACAAGTCCACCGGCGGTTTACGTGTACTCGGCGGTAATCTATCACCTGAATTTAGTGCCGTATTAAAACTTGCAGGCGTTGAGGGTGGTCTGGAAAACAATCGGTTCGTTGGTCGTGCTCGTATTTTCAATGGCGAACAAGCATTACTTGATGCGCTTGAAGATACACCTGACAGTTTTGAAAACCACGATATGGTTATCGTTCGATATGAAGGCCCCAGCGGCGCACCTGGTATGCCTGAAATGCTGGATTCCACATCTCGCATAACGACCTTGTGCCGAGATAAGAACATTGTTGTTGGGTTGATGACCGACGCGCGATTCTCTGGTGGTTCTGTTGGGCTGGTTATCGGGCATGTTGGTCCTGAGGCGGCATTGGGCGGTCCTATTGCGTTCCTGCAAGATGGCGATGAAATCGTTGCAGATCTGGATACCAACGAGCTGAACTGCACACAGCTACAAGATGCCGAAACTTTGGCGTCAAGAAAGGCGGTATGGGAAAAAGAGGTGGCTGGCAATGGCGGTATTCATCCGCTTTGTGGTGAAGTCGATACTCGTTTGTTAAACCGAATGAGACGCTCTGCTGTATCAGCAGTCTACGGCGCAGGCATGCACCCGGACAGAGCGCTATGGGTGCCAGAGCCACGCGATGACAAAAAAAGTGGTTTTGTTCCACAGAATAAATACCGTGAAAATTCGCAAAAAGCGTTCTAATAAAATTATTAGAGTAAGACACCACACCGGTCAATAAAAATTGCCTGACAATAAATCATCAGCTTGTCAGTATGTTGTAACCCTAACAAGCCACTGAGTATAATTTTAGTGGCCCATTTTGCGGCCCATTTTGCGGCCCATTTTGCAGCCCATTTTGCAGCCAAGGGTGGGTAATCGAGTTTGTGTTTCAAACCAACAACTCAGGATGATTATGAAGATTGCGGTGCTAGATGACTATGCAAACGTTGCTCTGGATATGGCCGAGTGGTCGCGTTTGGTTGATTGTGAGATCACCGTTTTTAATGATACGTTGAATGAGCACGATGCCATCGTGCAACGGCTCGCACCCTTCGACGTCATTTGTATGATGCGCGAACGCACTCCGTTCCCGGCAAGTTTATTGGATGCATTGCCAAATTTAAAATTGCTGGTCACGTCCGGCCCTCGTAACTTATCCATCGATCTGGATGCTGCCACAAGAAATAATGTGACAGTCAGCAGTACCGAGTCGAGAAAAACCACAACCTCCGAGCTTGCCATGCTGCTTATGCTGAGTTTGACTCGAAACCTTATCCCCGAATCCCAGGCAATACATTCAACAGGATGGCAAACTGGCCTCGGTCGTGATTTGCATGGGTTGTCTCTGGGCTTAATCGGGTTCGGAAAAATCGGATTGCAAATGAGTGTTCTGGGCAAAGCGTTTGGTATGCAGGTACACGCGTGGTCGACTAATTTGTCTGCCGAGCGTTGTGCGGAACATGACGTTATCTATGAGCCTACGCTGGCAGCACTGATGTCCACTTCAGATGTGGTCTCTGTGCATCTGGTGCATTCCGCTCGAAGTGAAGGTCTGGTCGATGAATCCGCATTTGCAGCTATGCGTGAGCGGGCATTGTTTATTAACACTTCACGTGGTCCGATAGCCGATGAAAATGCACTGATTGATGGGTTGCGGAAGGGGCGGCCATGGAAAGCAGCGCTGGATGTTTATAGTGTAGAACCGTTACCAATGGATGACCCACTAAGGGATGCAGGTTTGATCGACTCTGGACGATTGCTGCTGTCACCACACCTTGGCTATGTTACTGAGCAAACCTGGCAGATTTTTTATTCTCAAACGGTCGATGCAATTGAGGCGTGGCGAAACAAGCAGCCGATACGCATGTTGAATTAAGCAAGGCTTGATGACATTTTGGTTGAACAAATTTGAGCACTAAATTTATTTTGTGGGATTTCGATGGCACTTTGGCTTATCGAGAAGGTATGTGGTCTGGGGCTCTTGCAAGCTTAGCCAACCGGTTTGATCCAGTAAATATTTATACTATTGATGCCTTTCAACCTGCTCTTCAATCCGGCTTTCCGTGGCATTCACCAGACATTAAATACGGGCAGCGTACCCCTGACCAATGGTGGTCAGATATTCAACCTGTATTCCACAATTCGTTTTTGCTGGCAGGGGTTTCACCAAAACTCGCTTTACAATTGTCTAGGTCTGTCAGGTATGAGTACACAAAACGCGAACACTGGAATGTTTACGATGATGTTCATGATGCGCTTTCTTATTTTGCCAGTGAGGGTTGGCGACAATGCATACTGTCCAACCATGTTCCGGAGTTAGCCAATCTTGTAAGTGACCTTGGTCTCGATAAGTATTTTGAGCGTGTTTTTAGCTCTGCAAACATTGGATATGAGAAGCCGCATTTGGGTTTTTATGAATATGCTATCTCGAGATTGCCAGAATGCGAAAAATTCTGGATGGTAGGTGATAACTACAAAGCCGATATATCAGGCGCTGAAGCCGCAAACGTTCCTGCCGTCCTGGTTCGAAATTCACATCATTTAGCCAGGTTGCAGTGTGACTCGCTGAAAGATTTATCAAAAATTATAGATTGAGAAGTTCTAAGTCGTAAGCCGCATCGGATTTGGAATAATCGAGCAGTTTGTAAAGATTCCGTACAACCCCCTCCTAAAGCCTTGAAATTGCCCGTCCAGAAAAGAGATGCTTCATCATTGTAATAAATGCTGTCAAAGCCAGCCTGCGCCATCAATTTGGGCTCTAATGTCGGGGTGTTTACGCATTGTCCAGCCAACTTGTAATGGCTTCTCAAGCTAATTTGCTCCAGTGAAGCGATTGATGGGTAAACTTACGAGGTTTGGGAGCAGCTTAAATCCAATAATCAGTTTTAAATCTATTACGAGAGTATAGAGTGAGTGCGTTGACATTCACCAGTTCGCAAGACATCATCACGGCTACCGGTGAGTGATACTAGAGCGGCAGGGTAACCAAAAGTAGCATTCTGTGGTTTTCGTGGAGTTGACCTGATACACCGAGTTACAAAGTGGGCTTCAAAGTGGGCTTCAATGTCTGGAACCATACAGATTGTGTGGCGTCCGACCGAGCGCTTGCGGTAGTTCAATATTATTAAAAAGGATAGAGAAATTATGATGAAGAGAAAGATTTTAAGAAATGCGACGTTGGTGAGCCTTTTGGCCCTCACCGTTGCAATTTCAGCTTGTGATTCCAACGATGATGATAATCCTGTCGCAGCCACGACGGACGGACTTGTAGATGATGATCCTGATGGCGCAGCAGACGATGGTGCGGCTGACGGCGCAGCAGATGACGGTGCCGCAGACGGCGCAGCAGACGATGGTGCGGCAGACGGCGCAGCAGACGATGGTGCGGCTGATGGCGCAGCAGACGATGGTGCGGCTGATG
>CAYTJF010000010.1:0-11631 GCA_964437945.1 uncultured Granulosicoccaceae bacterium | reverse complement strand
GCGCAGCAGACGATGGTGCGGCTGATGGTGCAGCAGACGATGGTGCGGCTGATGGTGCAGCAGACGATGGTGCGGCTGACGGCGCAGCAGACGATGGTGCGGCTGATGGTGCAGCAGACGATGGTGCGGCTGATGGTGCAGCAGACGATGGTGCGGCTGACGGTGCAGCAGACGATGGTGCGGCTGACGGTGCAGCAGACGATGGTGCGGCTGACGGCTCAGCAGACGATGGATCAGCAGATGGTGGTGCTTCAGATGGTGGCTCAGATGACGATGGCTCAGGTGGGGCACCAGCTGGAAGTGTGACTGTTAGCTTTACTAACACATCGGCTACTCAGCCAATGACTCCGCCTGTGGTTGCATTGCACAATGCGCCGGATGCAGATAACGGTGTTCGTGTGTTCGAAGTTGGCCAGCCAGCATCGCTTGAAGTAATTGAGATCGCTGAAAATGGTGATTTCATGCCGTTGGTATCGAGAGCTTTAGCAGAAATAGATAACGGATCAATTTCTGAAGCTGGAGTGGCATTTACTGACGCTGAAAACCCTGGACCATTGCTTCCTGGTGCAAGTGCCAGCGTTACTCTTAATCTGGCAGGTGATGATCAGGTGTTGAGTGTTGTATCGATGGTAGTTTGTACTAACGATGGTTTTAGCGGTGTCGATTCGCGGCCTTTATCTGCAGAAGCATCTGATACATTTACGGCGCCTATCTACGATGCCGGTTCGGAAACCAATGTATTAACCCTTGACTATTGGGTTCCACCTTGTGGCGGAGAAGGTAACCGTGGTGATGATGAGAACGGTTCAATTATGGCGCACCCAGGTCAATCAGGTTCTGAGAATCCTGACTTCGACTTTGAAGCTGGTACTGAACTGCTCGAAGTCACAGTAACTCGTAATTAAGAACTGGTATTAGCGCTTATTGTGGCCCTGTTTCACAGGGTCACAAGTTAGTTACTTACTTAGCAAATTTTGTCACCCGCTTTTACTATTGCGGGTGACAAATCTCCCTTCATGATTTCTGTCATTGTCTACACCTACGCAACTTATGTTTATCACTCATGTGTTTGTTGATAAGCATTCATGCTGTTTGTTTCAAACATCTCCGCACTTAGCCAAGTATCGGTCTACTTCGCTGTCAGATTTATCAGAAATTATAGAGTGAGCGGAGCAATAAACTGTTTAGCAGCGTTCTGAACAACAGGTGTGCTTGTCGCCGAAATTATTTTAACTGTCTGATTCAAACGAAAGTGGCGTTACGGAGTGCTGCCAGGAATCGAGCAAGCGTAAAAGATCGTCGGTGCGCAGACGGGTGCTGTGTGTATTCCTGCATGGGTGCAGGTAGATGTGTTCGTGATTTAGCAAGGTGTCTTGCATAAACACCTGAACTTTGTGTTCTTTGTCATTGAACAAAGCCAGTGCGGATACAGAGCCGGGAACCACTCCCAGAAACTTCCCCAGTCGTTCAGTGCTGGCGAATGCGATTTGCCCGCCGGTCATTTGCAATTTGTCGCGTAAGCCTCGCAAATTAACCGTATGATCTTGTTCCACAACCAATAACAGCATACGGCCTTTTTTATTGCGTAAAAACAAATTTTTGGTGTGCGCGCCCGGTAGATCGTAGGGTACTTTTTTGGCTTGCTCTACCGTGTAGAGTGGTTCGTGTGTGGTGGTTTGATGTTCAATCCCGAATGCATCAATAGTGGCTAACATTTGCTCGGCTGTGGCGGCAAGTTCACCATTGTTTAAAACGACGGTTTCGGGGTCGGGTCTGTCTGCATGGCTCATTGTGAAACTGTACCATTAAATTCTCACGCCCACTTGTGCTGTTTCAATGTCAGTGGCTACAAGTTCTTCATGCTGATCAATAATGCTGACATTCTGATTGGTTACACCAAGTAAGTATCGTTGATTGTTATAACTCACCAGTACAACGCGTTCTCGACCGCCCACCGCTGTACTTTCTATTAGTTTTATCTGACCAGTACGGTGCTTGATACCGTTAAGTTTTGCACCACCTTTGATAACAAAGTAGGCAAGGACAAGCACGGCTACTAGTGCTAACACATTGGCGAATAGAGCGATCATTGTTCGGTTCCTGATGTTGGTTTTTCAGATTTTGTTGGATACAATGACAAGTCTTCACCTGGCGCTATAGGTATTTGTTGCGTGGACTCTGAGCTTTGTTCTGCGCTCAGATTTTCATCAACTGCATTAGCCCAAAGAATAACCTCGGCGACAATTTTGAAGAGTGCTCTGGGAACCACATCACCATTTTTGGTAGTTGCCAGTAAGGTGCGAGCCAGTTTGATGTTCCGCAGTACGGGTACACCGGCCTCCTGTGCTGCTGTACGCATAGCAAGTGCTGTAGCATCAAGTCCGCGAGCAGTGACCTTTGGTATTGGTGAGCGTTGCTTGTCGTATTTCAAAGCGATAGCTACATGTGTTGGATTTACCACGAGCACCGTAGCTTCCTGGGCTTTTTGGGTCGCTCCTTCTTTTGCCCATTCTCGTGCCAGCTGCTGGCGCTGACTTTTTATTTGTGGATCTCCTTCGCTGCTTTTATATTCTTGTTTGATGTCTTGCAGGCTCATCATCATTTTCTTCGAGTGTGAATACTTTTGATAGCTAAAATCAAGCAGTGAAATTGCTGCAAATATTCCCATTGCCGATCCCACCAGCATGACCGTCTCTGAGCCCAGCAAATACGCGAATGACATTGGTACGCTTTGTTGAAGTTGCATTGCGTCGGGCAGTACCTTATCGGCCGTTAATACCGCGATGACAATAACGACAATAATCTTGGCGATCGATTTGAGCAGTTCGAAAAAACTGTCTGCAGAGAACATGCGTTTAACACCCGAAACAGGGTTAAGATTCGACAATTTTGGCTTCACTTTTTCCAGAGCGAATAAAGGGCCTGTTTGTAAAAACTCGGATAGTAGCCCGAACAATGCCATTGGTATCACTATCATGGCGCAAATCGTTAGTAACAATTTGACAGCTTCAATACCGATCGCATTTAAGTTCTGATGGCCGGTAACTAATGACATCTCCAGTGCCAGGATTGTAAAGTTTTGTAGTCGAGCACCGATCATAGGGCCTAGCTGCCAGAACAATACAATGCCGAATAGCAGCAATAAGGTATTTGTGACATCCCGACTCTTGGCAATATCACCTTTGTTTCTGGCGTCACGGCGTTTTTTGGGCGTTGCCTGTTCTGTTTTAGTGCCTGAATTCTGATCAGCCATTAGCGCTGATAACCCTGTGATTTCCGCGATCTTGTCTGACTTAACGCGTCTGCACAGAAAAAGTTTGTGTGAATCAAACTATTGAATAGGGTTGGCGTTATGTCTGTAGTAGCGAGTGTTTTGAAACACAGGCTCACCGAGTCAAACTATTCAAGTTCAGTTGCGTTAATTCATACAACACAGACATTCATGTGTCGAGACTTTAATTCCGCAGGATTGTTAAGCAATGAGTTCGATGTCCAATTCACAAGCAGTTTCTGGCAATAACCGTAAAGGGTTTGGCAATACCAGTGATTTGCTGCTGGCCGGTTTGCTGGCAGCGATTGTGGCGTTGATGATTCTGCCTTTGCCTTTGTTTCTGCTCGATTCTTTACTGGCTATTAACATATCGCTTGGCGTTATCCTCGTTCTAATGGCGATATACGTCAATTCACCGCTGCAGTTTTCAGTATTTCCAAGTGTATTGCTTATTTCTACGCTATTCAGATTGGCACTTTCGATTGCCACTACTCGAATGATATTGCTCAACGGTGATGCTGGCAGCATCGTAGATACTTTTGGACAATTGGTTGCAGGCGGCAACGTTGTAGTGGGCATGGTGGTGTTTCTGATTATCACCATTGTGCAGTTTCTTGTTATTGCCAAGGGTGCGGAGCGCGTGGCTGAAGTAGGTGCTCGCTTTACTCTTGATGCGATGCCTGGCAAGCAAATGTCCATCGACTCTGATCTTCGTTCGGGGCTTATCGATAAAGTAGAGGCCAAGCGCAAACGCGAGGAGGTTGCGTTGGAGAGTCAATTACACGGCAGCATGGATGGTGCAATGAAATTTGTAAAAGGCGATGCGATAGCAGGCATTGTTATTATTTTGGTTAATCTGCTCGGTGGGTTGACAATCGGTATATCGCAATTGGGTATGAGTGCCGGTGATGCTATGTCACGCTATTCCATTCTGACCATAGGCGACGGCATGGTGGCTCAAATACCAGCTTTGTTCGGTGCAATATCGGCAGGACTTATCGTTACCCGTGTATCACCAGAAGATTCTCGAGACAATCTGGGTGTCTCGATGCATAAACAATTTACAGCGATACCACGAGTACTCATTGTTGCAGGTGTCATTAGTTTTATGTTTGCACTGGTGCCAGGGTTTCCTGTTGTTACTTTCTTACTAATGGGTTTGTTGTTATGTCTTTCTGGTGCACTGTTAATTCCTGCGCTTAAGCGACGAATAAACAAGGCTACCCAACCAGGCTTTGAACACATAATGAGGCGCAAACGTGATGAACTTGGCCAGGTAGAAGAAAGTGATGAGTCGGAGGCTGTGGTTCACACAGTTGCCCTCTCATTAGATCTACCGGCCATTATGGGTGCCGCCGGTCAAGATTTAATTATCAAGCAGATGACAGCGGAGGTATTTAACCAATACCAATCGCATATTGGTGTGCAATTACCCAAGCTGAGTTTCAACTGGAATGCAGATTCAGAAACGCAGTGGATGCTATACGGGTATGAAGTGCCCATAGCATCTGGAGAGATCAGTGAAACTGACTCAGTCGATGCACTAAAAGATCAACTCAGCGTTGCGCTGAGAAAGCACGGGTATCTGTTTGTTGGTATTCAGGAGGTGTTGGAACTTATGGCTGCAACCGCTGCAAGGTATCCCGATATTGTTAAAGAAGCCATGCATGCATTGCAGGCACCGCGTCTTGCGATCATTCTTCGTAATCTGGTGCAGGAAGATATTTCGATTAGAAACCTTCGTTGTATTCTCGAGGCGCTGATCAATAGCGCCGATCGAGAAAAAGACACCAACAACTTAACTGAAATAGCTCGCATTGCTTTGGCTCGAGAGATCTCCCACCGTTATGCGCCAGATGGCGTATTACCCGCGTTGGTATTTATGCCGAAGCTGGAAGAACATTTGCGCACGTCGTTGCGTAATCGGCCTGGTGTTCAACAACTCTCGTTGGATCCGGCGATAGCTGACAGAGTTAATAAAGAATATCTACGAGCCATCAAACAACATAATCCAGCCGCTGTGGTTGCATCACCAGCAATTCGCCGTGCCTGTAGTGAGGCATTTGGTGATAGTGAAGTGCGTGTGCCGGTATTGTCGTATGCAGAACTTATCCCAACGCTGTCGTTAGAAGTGTTGGAACGAATAGATTTAAAACAAGTGCCTGCGGTACGTAGCGTTAGTGCTTAGAGAAAGACTATGAACAAGAAAAAATTACTACATGCTGTGGCGTTTATATTACTACTCGTACCACAACTTGGTTTCGCAAAGATTCCAGGGTTTGACCAAGCTGTGTATCTGGAACCCAATGGACAGACTCCTAATGCCTTTGTTAAGTCGTTGTTTGGTCAGATCGGGGTGCCAGTCAGAATTGATGGAGAAATCGACGGCTTAGTCGATGGCGTGTTTGACGACACAGCTGCAAACGTATTTAAAGAATTTTCTAGAAAATTTGATGCGCACGTCTATTTTGATCGGAAAATTGCCTACATTTACCGCTCCGATGACATCATTGAAAAAACCTTGCCCATGAGCAATCGCCGGGCGAAAGAAGTTTTTCGATTGATTAAAGAACGTGACGTAACCGATGCGCTAAATCAGATTTACCTTGTTCCGGGTGAGGGGCTGGATGTGGTTGGCAATTCGCGCTTTATTGAGCGAGTTGAATTAAAAGTGCTTAATTTGCAATTACCTGCAAAATCCGGGTCTGCGAATAATGGAGCTACCCAGGTAAAAAATGAATTACCAAAGGCTAAACCGGTATTCAAGCAATTCAAGTTGAAGTATGCGTCAGTGGTTGATCAAACTGTGGTCAGTGGAGGCACTGAAAAGCTTATACCTGGAGTGGAAACATTGTTGTGGGCGTTTGTAAACGACGGTGCATTCGCTAGTTTGGAGATGATGGCCAGTGTGTCGACCGATGAAACTAGCGACGACTCCGCAAACTTTTCTACCAACTCTTCTACAAAAATTGATCCTGCAGTTTTGCCAGTAGGTGCGCAAACAGGTGCAAAGGATGATGTGTCTGGTTATACCGATGCCAGTGCTGTAGAAAAGGTATCTGCCAAGGGTGCTGAGGTTCGCTATGCACACAGATCTGCGAATGGAGCATTACCGGTAATTAAAGCAGACTCCCATACGAACTCTTTGTTCATAAAGGATACTGTCGAGCGATTAGAAGAATATCAACAGATGATAGATATATGGGATGTAAAACCTCGTATGGTTGAGGTGGAAGTGTCCATTATAGACATCAATAATTCCAAACAGCGAGAGCTTGGTGTGAATTGGAGAGCTATCAATGGTGGAAACGATCTGTTACTGGGTCAGGGTACAGCGGCTGATTTCAGGCTTAATCCAGGACAGAATATTACGCCTGCCGCTGAAGGTGGTGCTTTGTCTTTGAGCTGGGGTAACACCACCAAGTTTATTGCCAGGATGCGAGCGTTGGAACAATTGGGTGCTGCTAAGTTTGTGTCAAAGCCTCATGTCACAACCAAATCAAACCTTGAAGCCACTGTGGCATCAACAGTTGAGTTTCTTGTCAAGCTTGAGGGTGCGGAAGCGGTTAGTTTGGAAGAGCAGTCATACGGAACGGTGTTAACCGTGACGCCGCGTGTTATCGAAAACGGTGTTCGTGATGCGATCGATCTTGGTATTTTGGTGGAAGACGGGCAGGAGACGGGAGCCCGTGAATCAGATCTGCCTGAGATTTCTCGCTCGGCCCTGAATACACACGCCGTTATGGAACAAGGTGAGAGCTTGCTTATTGGTGGTTTAATTCGAGAAACCGAAGAGCAAGTGACAAAGAAAGTCCCACTTGTTGGTGACGTGCCGCTGCTGGGCAAATTGTTCACATCCAATGGGAATCGTGTTGCCAGAATGGAACGATTGATTTTGATCACGCCAAAAATTATCGGAGACAGTTCGTCTACATCAACGAGTGACCGTATTCTGAAAGGTGCTGCCAAAGACATCATCAAAAACTCTGATCAGCGACTAGCAGAAGGAAGTGACGAGATCGAGCTATTGGCAAACCGCCAAACATTGGATGTTAATGGTGAGTCTCCATTTAAAAAACCGATAGATGCGTTTAAACAAACGGTGTTATCTCCGCGCAACCAACCAGAGGCGCCTGTTGTTAAAACGCAACTGAGTGATTTAACTGTTATTCCTGAATTGAACAAGCGGCATCAAGCTACCGAGCTGGGTAACAATCAGGAAGCTATTGTCAATCAGAACCCTAATGGTGATGGCCAGCAAAACAATGCAGCAGCTCAGATAATCGCTGTAGATGTCCATAATAATTCAAACAAAGTTTGGAGTGTAGGCGTCATTGAAAATACAAAGTCCAAGTGGAAACAGGCTGTTCATTAACCATGCGCAGTAACGAAAAATACGTTTGCAGTAATTGAACAAGTGATTGAGATTAATCTTATGGAAACTAAATCTGATAAATACCAGGTATGTGTGCTTGAAGGTGTGCAGCAAGGTAGTCGACAGGTGCTGCGTACGGCGCAGGCTCAGACACTTGGCAACTCCTTCGACTGTGACATCTACTTGCATGACGATAGCGAGTCAGTACATCAAATTCAGATTTTACCTGGCAGGTTCAGTATCAGTATTACGCTTGTGAGCGGTGATGCTGTGCTTGATAGCACGTCAATGGTCGTTGGACAAAAATACAGATTGAGCCCAGGTACACCTGTTCGGTTGGGTGAAAGCCTGTTCGCCATAGAAGCATTCAGTGACATAACCACTTTAACAAGCGTTGCAACACACAATAACGACAACGCAACTGTGGTGGCGGAGGATGTTGCAGAGTCTGAATTGTTATTCGAAGAATCAGCTGATTCGAATGTTACCGATGACAGACTCATCAATCGCCTTTATCGACCGGTCTATCTTGTTTTATTAATTGGAGCAGGGCTTATCGGTTCGGTGTTTGTTGCATGGAGTTCAGGTCCGATACCAGTATCAGCAGCTCCAGTTCCAGCTATTGAAGCCTCGGTAGTTGATGCGCCGATTGTGGCTGTAACGGCTGAGAAAGACATAGAAAATTCAGTTATCGATGTGTTTCGCACTTACGGAGTCGATGCCCAAGCATCATCTATGCGCACAGGTGTGGTAACAGTAAAAACCACTTCAACCAACACAGCAAAGATAGTTGCAGCGCAGGCGTCTGCTAAAGCCGATGTGTACGGATTAAAAAAACTGATTGTTGATTACGATCAACCCGTACCTGAACAAATTGAGATACCTGAAAAAGTGATCAGCAAGGCAGCTGATCAGGAAATACGGATGATTGTTATTGGCAATCCAACTTATGTAGTAGCGGAGAACCAATCACGATACTTCAAAGGATCAAAGTTACCAACCGGACATCGCGTTGCCGATATTCAAAAAGGCCTTGTCGTTATGGAAAAAAACGGTGTCAAAACAGAGTTAAAGCTGTAGGCCATCCCGATCATTTTACACACTACCAAAGAGGAAAAACAGATGAGTAATGACATGAGCGCACAGTTTGTGAATCTTGCAGCTACAGATTCTCTTGATAACGAGGACAATCCGGAAAACTGGTTTGAAGCAATGGCCGATGCATGGGGTGATGCACTGAACGAGCAGGCTGATCGCATAGTGCAGCAGTCGGAACGCGTAGCGGACGGGTTCAACAGTCCGTCTGAAATAACAGCGCTAACGGCCGAATCGTTGCGAATGAGCTTTATTTCCAATAGCTCTCATACAGCACTTACCAGTGTAGGTACTGCATTGGAAACCCTGGCCAGAAAACAGTGATAACACTTTATAAACCTTTATTAATTTAACCTTACCGGGGAATAGTATGAGTACAACAGAATTAGCCAGCCTGGTTGGCGCCTTACCAGAGGCCGATCATTGTGTGAGCGTTGACAGTTTAGCTGACAGTACTTATGAACCGTCATTTGCCTCTGATGTTGGTCAGTTTGAATCCTGTCTTGAACAAGTTGGTCAGACGAGCTCATCAAGTGGTTCATTGGAAGTTGCAAAAGCCGCGCTTGAGCCGTTTAACAACCTTAATGCAAAAGCTGCTGAGCTGGCAGAATTTGCGGCCAATGCAAATGCCGATGGTCAGAGTTTTACACCAAGTGAGATTGTCACACTAACTTACAAGGCGCAAGAATTTGGTTTTCATAGTCAGTTGACTTCCAATATTGCCAATCGTCTGGCTGACGGGGTACAACAACTTTTCAGGCAGCAAGGCTAATGAATATTCGACCTCTTTTGGCCATATTAGTGGTTTTACCTCTTATGGCTTGTCAGCAAAACTTGATTTTGTATTCAGATTTAACCGAGCGTGAAGCCAATGAGATGCTGAGTCTGCTGTTTTGTTCCGGGTTGCCGGCTGAGAAAACAATTAGTGGTAAGAAATCGAGTAACAAAGTGGGCTATAACGTTGAAACCAGCGAAGCTGAATTTGCAAATGCGATGATGCTTTTGCAGGCAAACGACTTACCTCGTGAACGCTTCGTTGGCATGGGTGAACGCTTTGTTAAAAGTGGCCCGGTATCAACCGCGCTGGAAGAAGCGGCTCGTTTGAATGCGGCTATGTCAGCTGAGCTATCCGCAACCTTGAGTGGCATTAATGGTGTGACCTCTGCTCGTGTTCACCTGGCCTTACCAAAGAAATCATCTTTGACTCGCGAGGTTCAGGCCTCAAGTGCAGCTGTTGCAATAAGACATCGCCAGTCAGTCAGCCTTGAAAAAGACCTGACTAAAATTAAGGCCCTGGTAGTGGATAGCATTGAGAATCTTCCCTATGAGGCGGTGACGGTTGTGTTTTTTCCTGAAGCGCAAAGTGATTGCCCAAACGGTAGCCCTGTCAATAGCGGGTCTGATTTACTACAAGCAAGTCAACAGGCTCAAGCGCCAGTATTAATGCAGGCACTCGATTTTAGAGCATGGTCGGTAATTGCCTTATTGCTATTTGTTACGGCAATCGGTAGCTACTGGTTATCTAAAAATCCATCTCGCTCAGCGAAAGCCAGTTTTGTCGCGTTGTTAAGGGAGAAGCTAAAATGAATTTATTAGTCAACGGTTCTACAACAGCATCAGCACAGATGAGAGGGTATCGTTCACAGACTGCGCAAACCTTGCTGGATTTATTGCGACCTGGAGATGCAATCAGTGATATTGGCTGGGAGCAACTGGAGCGATTACCTGCCTGGACTTTACTTAAAACGCAAGACTTGTTAGGCGTGTCCCGCGAGATCGGTATGGTTGTTTTGGCTCCAGCATTAAAAAAATCAATTGATGGTACCTTGCTTAAAACCGTATCGAGTAAAGTTGATGCTTCGTTTTTACGCCGACTAATCAGCTCTGAAAGTGTTGATGATGCATCGGTCAATAGCAAGGGTATACGGCACTTTCGAGAAGATCCAGTTGAAGCGATTGAGCAAGCTGGTGCGGCTGTTTTGTTATCCACGATTGAGAACAAGACATTAGTCGATATACTTGCACGACGGTTTAAAGGTTCGCACGAGATGATTGACTCTCAACTAGCGACCAATTTTGTCGAGCAGGCAGAAGAACTGAAGGCACCATCGATTGCAAAAGTTAACCCAGTAAATACTTGGGAGAATAATTCTGCGAATGCTTCAGTCAGCGCTCCAGAAAGTACTCCACTGGAAAAACGCCGCGCTGCCAGGACGAATAGCCGTGCCAGGGTTGCAGCAGCATGAGTATGCTCTCGGTATTTAATAAGAATGGAGCAACGCTGGCTACTGATCAATTGGTTTATACCCCTGATGAGATAGCGTCTCTGGACACGCTACTGGAAAAAATCAATTTACTTGACAAGAAACTGGCTCAGGCAGATGCCGATATTGCGCAAGCAAAAGCCAGTGCAAGGGCGCACGCAGAGGAGCAGGGTTTTAAGAAAGGGCGTGCTATTGCAAGACGAAAAATCAGTGTGGCCTTACTCAGCTCGCAAAGAGAGATCGCTAAGCAACGTAAGCAAATGCATGAAACCAGTGTGCAGCTGGCGTTGGAAATTGTCAGACGCATTGGCTTGAGCTGTTCAACCCCGGACACGCTGTTATCTTTAGCAATGACGTCAGCTCGCGAGTTGGCACCGAACGAGACCGCTAGTTTGTGTGTTCATCCGGATATCGTAGATGCTGTGCAGGAGCGGGTGTCTAAAGTGCCTTCAGAGGAACTCAAGTGGCTGGTGAAGGTCGTTGGTGACGATTCACTGGATTCACAGGATTGTTTTTTGAAAACAGCACATGGTTCGCTGTTTGTCGGACTTGAGTCTCAATTGAGAGTGATCGAACGGAGTTTACATGAACGCATCGGTTGAAGCTCTTCTACGGCATTTACCAGA
>CAYTJF010000009.1:34911-47559 GCA_964437945.1 uncultured Granulosicoccaceae bacterium | reverse complement strand
AAAAACGCAGACAGACTCGCTGAATCCTAATTTATTTGGTTGACGGACTACTAGTTGCTAAATTCATTAATTATGGTCCGGCAAATGATGATCTGGCACGAGTTGTTCTAAATACCAACGAAAGGCTGGACAATTTTACCGAACAATCCCTCGAACTTTACTGGCGCATCGGTGGCTATTAACGAGATGCACGGCACGTCTGAATCGACATGAGGTGAATGGTGATGATCGGCAGAAAGGTCAGAGATATCACCAGCTTTGAACTGCCCCATTTCATCTGAATACGAGCCGCTGACAATAAACGTCAGTTCGCGATGACCGTGTGAGTGTTTGCTCATGCGTGAACCGGGTTCGAGCGAGATAAGCTTGAAAGCACCTTCTTTTCTGGGCTGTGTGCCCAAATTAAATTGCTTCATTCCAGGTCCGAACGACTTCCATGGTAGCTCATTAATTGGCCCTGGTAGTAGCCGTGCCAGTGGGTTAGGCACGCCAGTATTGTTGACAACAGGTGGCTTTACAAGTTTGTCCGTTGCAAAGCTGCCTGTTGCGTTGGTTGTTTTATCCAATGCCAATACATCTTGAGCAGTCGCATGCATAGGCGCGACAGCTCCATCGCTCAGCGATAGACCACCAATTGCGTCAGCCTGCTCTAGTCTTTTTCGACAAACAGGGCAGAGTGTTAAGTGACAGGCGATCAGGGTTTCCATCGGCCCGTTAAGTACACCTGCTGAGTAATCCAACAAGGTTTCATCTGTCAAATGGTGAGACAAAGTATTCATTCGATTTCCTCGAAAATCATTTCCGATCGTATTGATTGCATGGCCAATCTAATCCGGGATTTTACCGTACCGACGGGTAAATCAAGCCATTCTGCTATTGCGCCATGAGACTTCCCTCGAAAGTAGGAGAGGTGTATCACTTGCCGTTGTTCCTGCGGTAGTTTATCCAGTGCCTTTTCTAAATCTTGCGATTGCTGAAGCAAATTTACCCGGTCTTCTTGCGAAGTCTCTGAGCTGTCTATTTCAAGCATGTCATCGTCAAGCTCAACTTCAATGCGCGAATTACCGCGTAAATAGTCTGTATGTCGGTTACGTGCGATGGTAAACAGCCATGTGCTCGGTGCCGCTTTCTCGGGGTGGTAGCTCTCAGCACGTCGCCAAACGATCAGCATGATTTCCTGCGTGAGCTCCTCAGCCACCGATTCCTGAGTGCCTTTTCCCATCAAGAAAGACTTGATTCGACCAGAAAAATGCGCGAACAGGTCGTGGAATGCGGCCTCATCCCTGTTTCTACCAATAGCCACAAGATTTTCACGCATACGCTGCGTAACTGCCTGAGCGGCTTTATTCGGTGCTTTTGCGATCTGGAGCAACTTAGCATTCATCTATAATTTAAATCCGCTTACGAGTTATTGGCGTATATGGATCATGGGGAATTGTCAGCGTGTGTCCCAAGTGGCATTTTTGCTACCGGTCGGGGCAGTGTAATATAGGATAATGGACCGGTTCAAGAAAATGCATGTGGCAGTTATTGGTAGCGGAGCCGCGGGTCTCTCTTGTGCCTGGTTACTGGCCAAAAATCACCATGTCACATTGTTGGAACAATCGCAGCGGCTTGGTGGCCATGCACATACACAATCCACCGCAGACACTAGTGCACCCAATATAGACACAGGCTTTATTGTTTACAATGAGCCCAGCTACCCAAATCTAACCGCCTGGTTCAAGAACATGGGTGTGGAGACTGAATCCAGCAACATGTCGTTTGCTGTTTCGCGCGATAATGGTAATTTCGAATACGCTGGCGGCCCACCGTTAGGTCTGTTTGCACAACCATCGTTATTGTTTCGGTCTCGCTATTATTCCATGTTGCGCGATCTGATACGCTTTTACCGCAATGCCCGAAACCAGGTCTCTGAGAATTCAGATGAATCCCTGGGAGAATTTTTGCGCCGCAGAAATTATTCGCGGGCATTTCTCGATGACCACCTCATGCCGTTTGCGGCCGCGATCTGGTCTGCCTCAACCGACACAATGCTTGATTATCCGGCTGCAGCGTTCATTCGGTTTTGTGATAATCATGGCTTGCTTCAGCTGACCAACCGACCTCAATGGCGCACCGTGTCTGGTGGTAGCCGAAATTATGTAAACAAAGTAAAACAGGCAATAGGTCAGTCAAACATCAAAACCAATTTCAGCGTAAAACAGGTGATCAGACACGATTCAGGTGTCGTGGTTGAATCCACATCGGGTGATAGAGTCGATGCTGATCATGTTGTTATTGCATCGCATGCTGATCAGGCACTGGCAATGCTGGATGCTCCCGCTGCCTTAGAGAGCCAGTATTTAGGTGCTTTTGGTTATGAGACCAATCGCGCTGTTTTACATTCCGACAACCGGTTCATGCCAACACGCAAACGCGCCTGGTGTAGCTGGAACTATGTTGAATCTAAAGCCATGCGCGGTAAGGTGTGCGTGAGTTATTGGATGAACCTTTTACAAAATTTGGCGTCTTCAACTGACTACTTCGTTACTTTAAACCCGGCTATCATGCCCGATGCTGAATCCGTTTTGAGCGAGACCGAGTATCAACACCCGATCTTTAACTCAGCTGCTATGGCAGCCCAACATAAACTTTGGCGGTTGCAAGGAACGCAACGCACCTGGTTTTGTGGAAGCTATTTTGGCTCAGGGTTTCACGAAGATGCAGTGCAATCAGGGTTTGCTGTGGCCGAACAGCTCGGCAGTACGTTGCGCCCCTGGGAGCTTGACGCACCTTCAGATCGGATTGTTGTCACCCCATTGGCAAAACCTTCCGCTGTAACGATGGAACTAACGTGAAATCGGCCCTGAATTCAGCCTTGAAATCGGCCTTGTTCAGTGGTCAGGTTTACCATAAGCGACTGAGGCCTGCTGTGCATGTGCTTCGCTATCGCGTGTTTTCGCTATTGCTGGCCCTGGATGAAATCGATGCACTTGATAAGCAACTGTGGCTGTTCTCTCGCAATCGCTGGAACCTGTTTAGTTTTTATGACAACGACTTTGGTGAGTGTTCGGCCGAGTCGTTAGAGCATTACGTGTTAAGACAGTTAAAAGGTGTCGGTGTCAAACAAAAACCGCATCGAATTTTACTCAGCTGTTATCCTCGAATTTGCGGTTACACATTCAATCCACTGAGCCTGTTTTATTGTCTCGATGAAAATGATCAGCCCATTGCAATTTTACATGAGGTGCACAATACGTTTGGTGAGAGGCATGTCTATGTGTTGCCCGTTGCATCTGAAGATGTCGAGTCTGAACATATTGAAACTGAAAAAAATGTTCAGCAACGCGAGTCAAATTCCGAATCGGTACATGTGCCGATAAAAATGATCAATCAATCAATCAAGAAATCATTGTTCGTGTCACCCTTTGCGCACATGAATATGCGGTACGATTTTCGATTAAATGTGCCCGATGAGCATCAACTACTGGTGATTCGAGCATATGACGAAGACGGACATCTGTTAACAGCAAGCTATACAGCTGAGCGTCAGGTGTTATCAGTCTCCGCACTATTAAGGTATTTCATTACAGTCCCATTTTTGACTTTCAAAGTGGTGGCAGGAATTCATTGGGAAGCGTTACGTCTGTGGATAAAAAAAGTACCATTATTTCCGCATCAGTCTAAACAGTCTTTTTCCAGCAACAATCTCAACAACCCTTAACTAGCTATGGCCGAAGTAGAAAATCAATCGCTGGTCAGAAACAGCGCAGGCTCAAGTGTCAGGTTCGCCGTGACCAAGCGCATAAAGTATCGTTTTGAACAAGTGCTTCACGGGTTCCAGGACGGACAACTCTCATTAACATGGCCTGATGGAATAACCAATGTCTATGGTAAGCGCAGTGAATATGCAGAACAGAACGCCAACGTGGTTTTACACAGCTATCAACCTTTACGAAGACTGATCACCGACGGACAAATCGGTTTTGCTGAAAGTTATATGCGTGGAGAATGGGACACTGAGCATTTGGCTAATCTTTTCTCGCTAATTATGCGTAATGATCAACGTATAAGACCGGCAACACGGGGTGGTCGTCTATTCCTATTGGCTAACCTCTGGCAGCATTGGACGAATCGTAATTCACATAGCGGTAGCAAACGTAACATTGCATTTCACTACGATTTAGGAAATGCATTTTATCGACTTTGGCTCGACCGTAGTATGAGTTACTCTTCTGCTCTGTATCATTCTGATACTGAATCATTAGATTCTGCGCAGCAGAATAAACTGAACAGAGTGTCTGAGCTTCTTGGCATGTCCAGTGGTTCCAGGGTGTTGGAGATTGGTTGTGGGTGGGGTGGGCTTGCTCGCCAGTTAGCTACCAACTCTGGCGTTGATGTCATCGGTGTGTCGCTTTCAACCGAGCAGCTTGAGTATGCGCGTGAACACAATAGTGTAGGCAGTTCCAACAGTACTCTTGAGAGCAGCCGAACGCGCTTTGAATATAAAGACTACAGAGACATTAAAGGAAAGTTTGATCACATTGTGTCAATTGAAATGTTTGAAGCGGTTGGAGAACAATATTGGGATACCTATTTCAACAAGTTGAATGAATTATTAGAGACTGGAGGCACGGCGGTTATTCAGTCAATTACCATAGCAGAAGATCGTTTTGACGACTATCGTTCGCGTCCGGACTTTATCCAGCGCTACATCTTCCCTGGCGGTATGTTGCCAACAAAGTCACGACTTCTGGAACATGTTGAACGCGCTGGATTAAAGCTCGAGCAATCCCAATGGTTTGGCGAAAGCTATGCGCGAACCCTAAGCTCATGGTGTGAGCGGTTCGAAAAAGTATCGAAAGAAGTGCTATCCATGAATTTTGATGAACGTTTCGTGCGCATGTGGCGCTACTACCTGGTTTACTGTGAAACCGGCTTTAACATTGGCCGAACCGATGTTGGTTTGCTCAAATTGCGCAAGTTGTGACATTTGCGGGTTGGCGCCTGTTTTAATTGATCCAGCAGATTCAGACTGTCGTATTACTACCACATTGACAGCATTTTCTCGGATTTGAGGCGGCAAACGTAAGGTGGTGAATGTTAGATGGTGAACGTTAAAAGGAGCGAGCTATGGACCGTAACTGGCGATCACTTACAGCAGTTGGTTTGTTATTTGTTGTTAGTGGGTGCGGAAGCGTGAATTTCAAACTCTTGAGCACTCATGGTCCCGAATTCAATTTTATTGATTATTTCGACGGGCATACTCGTGCATCTGGTTGGTTTGCTGATCGTTTTGGAAACGTAAAGCGTCATTTTTGTGGTGATTTTTTCGGTGAACAAGTCAACGATGTGTTTAATCTGGATGAAAAACTCTACTACTCAGACGATGTTGTAGAAGAGCGCATCTGGTCGGTAAAGATCAGCAAAAACGGGGTGTTTACCGCTGAGTCAGAGTCCTTGGTTGGAGGTGCTACCGGCCAGTTAACCGGTAGTGGGCTGCGCATGCAGTACATCATGAACGTGATGGTCGCGGAGAACAAATTCTGGAAATTGAAAATGAATGATTACATGTTTCTGCAACCCGACAAAAGCCTTCACAACAGTACAGAGGTTAAAAAGTGGGGCATACGCATAGGTAACGTATCTACGCAATACTACAAACACGATGGTTCAGAGACATGTGCTGCGATGAAGGAAATTGCTCTGATACCAGCAAGAAAACTCTCTGTGGCATCATAATCTTAAAGCATATCTTATAAAACATATCTTATAAAACATATCTTATAAAACATAGCTTATAAAGCATAATCTATAAAGCGTAGTTCGTGAACCGTGACTCGGATAGTGGACAATAAAAATTATGGAAGGGTTTGCTTGGTTATTTTACCAGCCTCTTGGTAAGAACAAAATACAAACGATACGGAAGAATTCTGAATAGCTTCAACCAGTAAGTGAAGCGTTTTGGAAAGGTTAGCTCAAACGAATCTGATTCAAGTCCATCAACAATGCGCTTTGCGGCATCTTCTGTTTCCATTATGAATGGCATCTTGAAATCGTTGCGCTCGGTGAGTTTGGATTTTACGAACCCTGGATTAATGAGGCTGAGTTTAATACCACGCGCATTGCACTCTGGCTTCAGCGATTCAGCCATATTGATCAAGGCTGCTTTTGATGAACCGTAAGCTGCAGCCTTTGGCAAACCTCGAAATCCAGATACTGATGAAACTATGCCGATATGCCCCTTGTTGTTTTTCGTGAAGTATTGCAGTAAGGGCAGTAAGCAGCGCACTACACCAAGTAGATTTACATCGTAAGTTTTTTCGAAATGATCAAGCGCCAGTGCTTCGAACTCGACTGGCTCATAGTAGCCAGCATTTAAAATTGCCAGGTCAAGCTGGTCGCTGTGTTGTTTAATCTGATTGAATGCCGTTTTTACAGAGTCGTTATCAGTGACATCCAGCGGCACAGCAATGATTTCTCCTTCAAAAGTTGTTGATGCTACAGCCATTGTTGTAAGTGTTGCGTGGTTTCTTGCACTGGCAAACACCGTGTGACCTGCTTGTGCATAGAGCTTGGCTACTTCTGCTCCAATACCGCTGCTGGCACCGGTAATCCAAATGTTCATACTGGTAAGGCCTTAGGTTGGTTATGGGTTGTCAATTAAATAGATGATCTGATTGCCATCAGAGCCTATAAATGCAAGTTTAACCCAACGATTGTTTTTGTCGTACCAGGTATGTGCAGTGATGTCGCCTGAATACGCATAGTGTTTTGTGTCAATACTGGTGCCATTAACATCGAGTAATTCATTGCCGACGAGTTCAACGACCACATCGCTTTTCACGCCCTTAACAGTATTAAACAGTTGGGTTTGCTCCACTGCACTGATATTCCAATGGTTGGTTGCATATTGAATAAGCTTGGTTGTAGATTGCTTATCGTTATAGGTAAGCAAACTTTGCTGATCATTATTCTGATAATTGTTCTGTAGTGATGCATTTTCTACATCTTTGCCTGTTGTGGTAACTGATTTTACTTCTAGCAAACGATCATCTTGCCATAGTTCAGTGGATACGTAACGAAACTTGAATACAGGAATTTTTAATACTCGGACAGTTATTTTTGAATCAACTTTTACCTCAATTCGATTTTCGACAGCGTTGATAACTAAACTATGCTTACCTATGTTCTTGCCTTTTCTGAATATAGAATAGGTAGTTTCATCCGTATATAACTGTGCTGCATCGGTAGCGCTAAGGCTTTCGCCCTGCGCTGCGCCGGAGCCCAGTAATCCAGTAAATCCAAATAAGCTGATGCTTAGTAGTAAACCTGATAGTCGCTTTGACATGTCGCCTTCTTTAGATTGCTTTGTCGTACATAATAAAGTCGGTACGAAGCGTTTTGATGAACAGATCAAACAGGACACTACTACGTGATCATGTCGACGTTACTGATCGGCAATTTGAAGTAGTCGTCTTTGGGTATGAAGCAAATGCTATTGAGAAAAAGTTGTTTCCTGGCGTCACTGTCAATGGCCTTTTCAAATGCATCCATTACAAAGCCTCGCCACTCAGTCTCGTTTAATGCAGCAGGGATAGCAGACGCATTGCTAATCAACGGGAGTGCTGGCGTGTAGGCTGTTGTTTTTAAAATATGTAATTTTTTTGAATTGCTGTCATAGCGTTGAGCCAATGCCCAGCTAACTGGGTCGACCGCACATATGTCTGCAGCGCCGGATGCAACTGCCTCAATCGACAATCGATGAGCACCGGTTTGTATTGTTTTTGGAAAAAAAACAGGTGTTTGTTTATCGATTAAGTGTTCATCAACAAGTAGCGATTTGAGTGCATTAAAACCCGATTGTGAACGAGTACTGTTGTACGCAAGCGTTGAACCTTTAAACGATGGAAGCTTTTTATGTGAATTGGACTTGCCCACAAGCAATATGCTGGCGTACTGGCCATGCTGAGTTGCATCAACATTGTAAGTTGGCGTGCCAACAACGACTGTATCCGATGGTAGTTCTGTAACCAATGGGTAAATACAGGTTTGTGATAGCAGCATGTCGTCACGCTGCCATTGTGCGTGTAAATCAGTCCGCGTTAGCGTTTTAGGTATAGCTTCGCAAACAGGCGCTAGAGTCGTTGCCAGATTCATCCAAAATCGATCAGTTGCGGTGCGAGTCTCCGGCCAATCGTACATGGGTAAGGATGCAATCATGGACCACTAATCTTTTGCCAGAAACGGATGTTCAACTGGATACCGTTGCTTGATGCCAAACTGTTTTATCAGGCTAAAGTAACCTGGATATACATGCATAGTGTGTTCGGCATATTGTTGTTGAAACAGTTTGGGTAAACGATACCAGGCGACCTCGGGGTGATCGTGATGTACACGATGAAAGTTATTGTTCAGGTATAGCAACTGCATAATCAAGTTGGATTTAATGATTGCTGACCTGTGATCTATATTTTCCTCTGGTAGGTGTTCACCAAATGAACGCAGCAGAAGTAATGAGGTGGCTGGATAAGCAACGCCGAAAATATAGACAAGAACTGGGAAGCTCACTAACCACAACCAAAGAATAACCATTGTTACACCAACAAAATGCCAAAGCCAGGCAATAAAAATAGCTCGACTACTTTTGCTGGCTCGCCATTCGCTCATGATCATGCGAATGGCCGTAATAGCAGGGCCAAACAACAATCTGCCCAGCAAGGTATTGTTAATACGTAAAATGGTTCGCACTATGCCACCGCAAGCCAGCCAGCTTCGGCGCGCCAAAAAATAGGATTCTGAATCGTCGAATGGATCGGTGATCAACCAATTGCGATGGTGTTGTAAGTGCAGCATTTCGTAGCGCTGGAATGGGACGATTAGCCCTAAGGCGGGGAAGGCTAATGCGTTGTTTACCCAATTCCATGCAGTCGGGTGGCCGTGAATGACTTCGTGCTGCAAGGATGAGTGTAGTGCTACCAGGTAGCTCAATAAAGCTAGCAGCAATGGCATTGGAATATGTTCATGCAACAAAGTCAGTAAAAACCATCCCACATAGACCAGGCCAAATACGCTTAAGGTTTGCCATTCCATAGGTGATTTGGTAATGGGTGAATTGGTTTGAGGGGTGAGAGGGTACTGTTGTTGCATGACCGATTAGCTAAAGTGTTCGACTCAATACAAAAATAAGTTACACCTGAAGCCTATTGCTTGCAATAGTCCTTGCAAACAATTTAATTGTCAGCATAGTCAATTGGTGGCGCACAGTTAGTTTGATTCACCAAAAACACTGTTTTCACCTAATACCGTGCGCAGTCGTTCTTCAGCAACGCGCCGCATTTTAGGAGACATGGTTTGGTATCCGTCGAGTGTTTGGTTGACTACTTTGTGCACAGCTTCGGTATCGTTGAATTGCGTATAGCTTGACAACAACCCGACCGTGTCAATAAAGCTTCGCCGTGACTGAAAATAGTCGCTGATCAGTTGGTGAGAATCAAATGATGGCAGGCTTGCGCCATCTGTTGGCATTGTGGCAGTAAGTAGTATTTTCTGAACAGGGTCATTATGGTCATTCTGCGACAATTGTGCTTGAGTATTAAGGTGCAATATGCGACAGGCTTTATCAATCGAATTCCTGACAGCAGCGTGGTTGCTGCTTACCAAACAGGCCGCGCGCAGTGCGCTTCTGGGGTTGGCCTTGTAGCCATAGTGGATAGGTTTTAGCCCTTGTTTTAACCAAAACGACAGCGTGTGTTTATCGGCACCAAAGCTGGCTCCCACACTGTTTACCTGGACACGGTTAGGCGTGTTTGTTGTTAGTTGTTTGTGCAGATGTCTGAACATATGCGTACCAAACCCTTTTTGATGAATATCAGGGTGTATTGCAATGCGTACAATCCGAGCAAATCGCTCCTTCAGCACATTTTTTTCACCTGATGATTGCGCCAGTAGCTGAGGAAGAATTTGGTCGGGCAGGCGTCGTTGTTTGTGCAGGATTGCCTGATGCAGATCGCCTGGAATAGCTCCCTCCAGAGCGACCAAAGCAGCACCGGTTAACACTTGGTCGGTTTTTTGAGCGAACAGCAGTAGTTCAGGCTGGTCAAGCAAGTTGCGTAAATCGGCCGGTGTAGTTTGATAGTGAGCCTGAACCAGCAGCCCATACACTTGTGCAAGCAGGGAATCGTTATTGGCCAGGGTGCGTCGTTCGATCAGACTAACCTGTGAATCTTCCGGGATTAGCCGACTGGGCTTTTCGATAGTTGGAAGCGCGGTTTTTAACAACAGTGCATCGTTAACGAATGCCTCAACAGGATCGCCTGCGGACCAGCGTATAGGTAGAACCGGATTTAATTTCAACCAGTCAGGAATGAGCTTGTCGAGTCTTTTCGCAAAGCGAATGGCAAAACCTCTGCCAGCGCCCTCGTACCCTTGCACTGTCGTGGCAAACACAATCGATTGGCTTTGCTTTAGTAGTATCTCGAGAACGGGAATTGGAATACTGCCAGCTTCTTCAACAATCAGAATATCGTGCGCAGCTGAAAGCGCATTATCAAGTGGAACAAATGGTATTGGTTTTTGCGCATGCTCAAGCAGAGTGACGCACGCACTGCGACGATTCGCTGTAATTGATATCGAGCGTTGATCGCTTGAATCGATGGCCTTGAGTTGTCTCATTGCCCGACCAATTAAGGTCGATTTGCCGCGGCCGCGATCACCTTGTATGACACACGCGCATTTCTCTTTGCTTTGCAGATGATTCATCAGTGCTTCGAGCATGGAATCTTGCGCGTTTTTCCAGCCGCAGCATTGTGCCGCGTGCTCCGAACTTAAGCGAGAAAGGTCAGCCTTTGGTTTTGTTGCTGCAATGAAAAATGCTGCATCGGTCGGAATATCTTGCTGTGTCTTAAATTGGCCTATTGCAGTTGATGGCGCATTCATGCCAGGTGATTGATGCCAAGCCAGTTTTTTACATAGTCGCGAAATAAATGGTGATCTGAGCCCGACACTGCTGGAGTGGCATTGCATTGTGGCCCATTCATGAAATGGAGGCGTTTGCAGAACCAGTAAGCCTCCGGCAGTAATGGTGCCTGCTGCTGCGGCAAACAATCGTTCCTCAAACTTGTGCCGTGCGTCAAAAATGACACACGTATGTTCACTGCCAAGCAGCGAGTTGATTTCATCCGAAACGTCACTGTTACTATGTAGATCAGGGACGTGTTGCACCAGGTAATCTGAAGACGACTTCGCATTAAGCGACATTTGTGGGCGTGTTAAGTCCTCGGCGAGCGAATTTTTGAGGCTGTTATTGATGGCATTCAGGCACTGATTGGCTTCTCCAGCTAACACAAGCATCACTCGAAAGCCGTGTGAACGGCCGATTTGCAGACTATGTTCCACACATTCGATGATTTGTTGTTGATTACTGAACATGAGGCGATAGTGAATTGCGTTAGTTTCACACCCTAATGAGGGTCATTTTGCTACTATTATTTCATCAGCGACACAAGTATGACATTCAGTAGTAAGTCGCTCACCGAACCTCCTCCAAGTGGTATTGAAGCATGGAGCTATAATAAGCCAAGGATGGCTAATTTTTTTCAAACGATCCACTGCTGTGATCTACGTCTGTATTGCCTTCGTGTGTTGGTTGCTGCACCGGTTAGCATTCACGCTTTATGTTCTTGCCTATTTGTTATCCACTCTTCACCACACTTTGACAGTAACGAGTTAATCTAAAAGTATTGGTGTGATCAAGCTATTTAATTATTAGCACTTAATCTTTCAGATATCACATTCCTTAGACAATTTTGGATGCACAGGAGAGTAGTTTCCCAGAATTGTAAATAACTGGAGTTCTCATCTCCAGTAATTGCTTCCTCTGTCAAATCTCTGACCAATTTGAGCCATTGCAACCATTCAGCAATTACAATTCGAAACGGTTGTCGGACCGAAAGGCTGATTGCAAGATAGTGAGATTCGTTTATCGAATTCAAAATTATTAGTGCATAAAATTCAGTTTATGTGCGCGGTTTACAGGCAATCCAATGCACATGCGCGGTACCTGAGTTGCTGCGGTCTTATTACCTTGATTTCACAATTGCAATAGATAATAGCGGTGCTATAATTTAATGTTGGAACAATGGTTTAGATGATCCGAACGGTTATTGCCTACTAGCATTTACTGTTTTTGCTAACGGCTTCATTAAATTTATTCCGTTGTGCAGTAACATCCGGTGTCGGTCTTGAGGGAACGGTCTTGAAGGATTTCTTGAAGGCTTGTTGAATAGCCTTCAGCAAAAACTGGTTGATGGCTTACAGAGTTTCGTAGGTCCGGATTGTAAGCCTGAATAGCAGGCTGAGTTTGACCATGGTTTGTTAAGTATTGCGGATATAACGCCACTAAGCGTAATCCGTGGTTGCGAATTGGCCATTACATAATTAAGTTTGTTTTATTACTCGAAGAGGATATCTAAATGATTAAAAAGAGTCTTTCAATTGCACTCTTATCTGTAACTGTTTTAGCATTGGGCGCTTGCTCAAGCGACGATGATGACGCTAATCCGGTAGTTGAAACACCAACAGGTACTGCTGACGCAGGTGCTGCTGATGCCGGTGCTGCTGATGCCGGTGCTGCTGATGCCGGTGCTGCTGATGCCGGTGCTGCTG
>CAYTJF010000009.1:0-34811 GCA_964437945.1 uncultured Granulosicoccaceae bacterium | reverse complement strand
GGTACTGCCGATGCAGGTACTGCCGATGCAGGTACTGCTGATGCAGGTACTGCTGACGCTGGTACTGCCGATGCTGGTACTACTGGTGGTGAAGGTTCCGACCCTAACGGTCTTCAGGCTGCTCTAGAAGCTGCCGGTGCCGGAGCGGTATTCGGTCCTTTGCAAACTGCCGGTTTTGTACTTAACATCAGCCGCGATTCTGCATGGACTACTTTCTTACCCAATGACGCAGCTGTGGAAGCAGCAAGTGAAGCTGGAGCTGTGTTTGACAGTGCTGCGCTAGCTGCACACATTCACAGTGATGGTCCAATTCCTGATCTGGATGCTGTTGTGGGTACTACATTGACCATGAACTCAAATGGTGGCTCTCCGATGTTTGCAGTAGAAGCTGGTGCCGACGGTGGACTAACCATTGGTGGTTTCAATGTTGTATCAGAAGCGATCAACACTGGTGGGCCAGGGTTTATCTACATCATTGATGGTGTTCTTCCCCAGGGTAACTAAGGGAGTTTGATACCTGAAGTCAGCTGCGAATTAAATTTGCAGACTGGCGAAACGGTGTGAAAACAAAATCCGCCTCGTGATTGGGGCGGATTTTTTTTGGAGTGAATGAAACCGCCCTCTAACTAAGGCGGTTTTTTTTTTGCAAAGTTGAGTATCCATTTCATTGCTGGTAAGACAATCTTCGAACAGTTTGCCTACCCAATAGGAGCAAAGAATGAGTATTGCCGTCAGTGCCGAATTTGACGCTGGAAATATTGAGCGGGTGTCGATCGATGAGGCGAACACGGTTCGATTGAATATACGTAAAGATAATCAAAGTGATTTTTTGCAGTGGTTCTATTTCCGTGTAACCGGCGCACTCGGTCATACTTGCAAATTTATTATTGAGAATGCATCACAGACCACCTATCCAGCAGGGTGGGAGAACTTTGATGTAGTGACTTCACATGATTTGAAAAATTGGTACCGCACACCATCGAATTATGACCAGCAAGTATTGTCGTGGTCAGTTACACCCAGACACGATCTTATGTATTTTGCGTACTTCGCACCATACTCGCTAGATCGACTCAACGCCTTTGTCGCAGACTGCGCAAACGAGACTGCAGTGCAAATGCGGCCATTAGGCCAAACGCTTGATGGTCGTGATTTGGATTATCTGCAGATTGGGTCGCTGGAGCCAAAACCCGAGCAGCTTAAACGGCCTCAGATCTGGTGTGTCGCCAGGCAGCATCCAGGCGAGACCATGGCGTCTTGGTGGGTTGAGGGATGGCTGAATCGCCTGCTTGATCGCGATGATGCTACCAGCGTCGCACTGCGCGATATCGCGGATATCCATGTGGTACCCAATATGAATCCGGACGGTTCTTATCGCGGACACTTGCGCACCAATGCGTGTGGCGCAAATTTGAATAGAGAGTGGGCAGAACCGAGTATGGAGCGCAGCCCGGAAGTATTCCTGGTTAAGCAGCAAATGATTAACACTGGTGTAGACCTGTGTATGGATATTCATGGTGATGAGGCTTTACCGTATAACTTCATCGCTGGAACCGAAGGTGTGGCCAGTTGGAATGAAGAGCGCGATCAACAATTAAACGGTTTTAAACGAACCCTGGCAGCCCTGAACCCGGATTTTCAAACCGAGCATGGCTACCCTAGAAACCCGCCGAACTCAGCGAACTTGCGCTTTTGCAGCAACAACACGGCGCAAACATTTGGTTGTCCTGCCTATACACTTGAAATGCCATTCAAAGACACGGCAAATCGGCCAAGCCCTGAAAAAGGTTGGTCTCCCGAGCGATCAGCAGCGCTGGGAGCGTCGTTTATCGATGCGCTCTATCTGGCAATGTGCGATCGTTTATTGAAGTAGTTAAATTAAGTATCAGGTTTTCTGAGTTTGCGTAAGAGTCAGAATTTATTGAAAAGCGGTCTCAAAAAAGCTACGCAATTTTCTTGAATGCAAACGTTCAAGACCCATTGTTGCCAGCTTCTCCAGTGTAACTATACCGATCTGTAGATGCTGAGCCACCTGATCTTGATAAAATTTTGATGCCATACCGGGCAGTTTGAGTTCGCCCTGTAACGGTTTATCCGAAACACACAATAGCGTGCCGTACGGGACGCGCAGTCGGAAACCATTGGCGGCGATGGTCGCAGATTCCATATCCAGCGCAATTGCGCGTGACTGTGATAAACGGCGAACCGGTTCACGTTGATCTTGCAGTTCCCAGTTTCGGTTATCCACAGAGGCGACCGTGCCGGTGCGCATAATGCGTTTCAAATCGTATCCGCTGAAGCCTGTGACTTCTGCAACTGCCGATTCAAGCGCTTGCTGGACTTCTGCCAGTGCTGGAATGGGTACCCATACCGGAATATCGTTGTCGAGTACCTTGTCTTCTCGCACATAGGCATGAGCCAGTACGTAATCGCCCAGCGCCTGAGAGGTACGCAGCCCAGCACAATGCCCTAACATCAGCCAGGCGTGTGGTCGCAGGACTGCCACATGATCAGTGATGGTTTTTGCATTCGATGGCCCAACACCAATATTGATTAAGGTAATGCCGCGACCTTTTTCCCCAACTAAATGATAAGCCGGCATTTGTGGTAACTGAGAGGGTGATTTTCCGGTCGGATGGGCCTCTCCTAACTTTGTGATCACATTACCTGGTTCAACAAATGCGCTGTACTGACTTTCACCCGATGCCATCATGTCTTTCGCTAATCTGCAAAACTTGTCAATATAGAACTGGTAGTTGGTGAACAGCACATAGTTTTGAAAGTGTGCGGGATCGGTCGCGGAATAGTGCATTAGTCGGTGTAGTGAGTAGTCAATGCGTTGTGCAGGAAACGGCGATAAAGGTATAGCCTCATCGAAAGCCGGCTCGTAGGTTCCGTTGACGATGTAGTCGTTCACGTGGGCAATGTCGGGAACATCGAATGCATCACGTAATGACACACTGAGCTCAGTTGGATTGTCTGCAACTACCGGCGTGCCCGCATTGAGAGCAAAGTGCAATGGAATGGGAACGTCTGATTCAGCAACTTCCACTGGTAACGCATGGTTCTCTATGAGTAGTTGTAGTTGATGGCGCAGATACCCTCGGAACAACGCTGGTTGCGTAATAGTTGTGGAATATTTACCTGGTTGATTAACATGGCCATAGGAAAGTCTTGAGTCGACTCTTGCATAGGTGTCGCTTTGAAATCGGATTTCGGGATAGTAAGCGCGATGGCGCCCGAACGGTAATGAGCCCTTCAAGTACTGATCGAACGCGGATCGTAAAAACCGTGTATTGCGGTCGTAAATTTCGATTAAACGATCAACAGCTGCAGCAGGGTCTGTGAAGGTTTGCTTTGTGAAAGCCGGTGGAGTAGTGTTTGAATCTACCATTGAGTGTCTCGCTTTCCACTGGATTATAGCACGCAGAGTTAATGTGTCTTCGGTTTCAAACGATAGAGCAGATAAACAAATGACCCCATGGACGCTATTGCGTATACAGGTGTCAGTGAACCAACGCCAGTGTTACCGGTAATTGTGAGTAGACAGGCTGTTGCTATAAACCCACAACCAATAAAAAACTGAGACTGATAGCTTTTGATGATTAAATAGCTAATGCCCTTGCTCGATTGTGCGATATCAAAAAAGCGCTTATTAAACGCCAATCGAAAAAACGAAGAGCAGAACGTGATGACCAGAAGCACCGTCAATAGTAGCGATGAGCCCATTTCATCGGAAACAAAACAACGTAATGCCCACGATAGTGCGTATAGAGCAACAGCGACGGAGTACACCTTAGACACAGCAATGGTGTCGATGGTGTTCTTGATTAGAAAAAACATCAAACCAAACAATAGTGCGAGCACAACTACGATAACGCCTAAGCGCGCAAAATTTTCATCGGCCAAAACGAACAGTGATAGTGTCCAGTAGTGACTTTCCAGAAACAAAAAAAATCCGTCAGTTATAAAAACAGTACGGGAACGGTGTTTATCCTGATATCGCAACGCATGTACAAGGCTGACACTTGGTGTTTGATGTAAGGCTTGGTGCTGCGCGTGACGGTAAAACCACCAGGAGCTGACCCCGGCGACGATGATAGACAGCCCTAACAACCACGGCAGTCCACCTGTATCAAGTAGCCAGCCACCAATCAAAATACCAACCTTTAAAAATACGGTGACAAATATTTGAAAATTGCCGTAGCGCTTACCGGTATCGTTTTGTCCCAGCAATTGCAAGAACAGGGTACGCTGGGTAGTCCAAAAAAAAGCGTTGTACAAGCCATTGGCAATACCCAGAATGAGTATTGCTACACCAGACGTTTCTGCAAAAAAGACACTCACCACCAGCACACACTCTAGCGCAAAGGTAAGACACATTAAGGTTCGCAGCGATACCGCTTTGCTTATTCGCTGCCAGGAGGATAAAGCGGCACAGAAGCTTAAACCGGACACGCCAATCAATAAAGTGACATGCGCAAGATTAAAGCCCATTCCCCACAGAAATACAGGCAGGTAGAACGGCAATAGCCCGATGAGTAGAGAGTGACTACCGAGAAACTGATAAAACAGTAAAGACTGATGCTGGTTGTTCAAGACGTAGGTTGTTCAAACTAAAACGTGTTGGTGTCAGCGATAGTGAGACTGTCCATTTTGTCGTAGAAAGGCTGTAGGTTATGCACCTCGCCGAAGCGAGGTTTTTCATGCATTCGCGTGTATGGGCGAGAATTCACTTCAAGAAAGATGCATTTTTGTGTTGAGTAGTCTTGTTCAATGCCATGTTCCAGAATGACATCGATTCCAAATAGGTTGGCATCAAATTGCTGGACTACACTGCAGAATAATGCTTTATTAACTTCAGGCACTGTGCTTTGGTCAATCGACTCTACGATGCCACCTGGCGCAAGGGCAACTCGATTAAACAAATAAATACGCTCATCTTTGGCGGGTACACTATCGAAAGACAGACTTTGCTTCGTCAAGTATTCGCCGATAGCTTTCGATTTCTTTATTGGATAAATGGTTGGATGCAAGTCCATTTCTTTTCGAATCGCATTTTCGCTATCGATTAAATTACCAATGTTATTTTCACCATCGCCGTCGATGAATGGAGGGTACCGTCGTATGATTGAGACTATTTGATCTTGAGTAGCCAGTACGCGATAGTTTGCACCCAGCAAATATTGCTCGATGACGCTGCTAGGCCACCAGACCTTAACCATCAATGCGGCTTTCCACAATTCTTTATTATTGGTAATCGGGAAGTGACTACCGCGAGAGAACCCACTGACGTTTGGCTTTATGCATAGCGGGAAGCCGTGCTCTTTTGCAAACTTATGCGCTTTAAACGGGTTGATGAAGATTTGTCCGCGCGCATGTGGCACGTTGTACCTTGCAAACATTGAGCGCGCTTGTTCTTTCGAGCGACTGCTTTTGCGCACGTCCAGCGAGTTGTAGTTGCTGCAACCATCCATGTAGCGCCGACTGATCCATTTATAGATCAGCTGCTTGAGTTTAGTCACAAGAAGGTTCGTCTGGCCGATGTCAGTTTGTTGAGACTACGCATTGGGGTTCTTTTTTGCCGCCCGTAAAGCATCATTCGGGTGAAAATAGCGGGTGGTTTATCAACGGGTTTGATCGCTTTCGTTGCCAATGCCAGGCTCATCATGGCACGCCCAATAAACTTCAAGCGCATAGACCAGCTAAAAGTATTATCCAACAGATTGATGGGCATGGGCAAGAACAGATTGACTTCGATAACATGAAACTTACCGGCAATCAGCTCTTCTAGCGTATCTGCCCTGACGCTCATGCGTGATATGGCAAAATCGCCGACATTATCCAGATATTGTGCAAGCAAGTTGAGATCGCTGTTCGAGAAATGGTTGGAAATATCAACATAGCGTGTATTTAAGTTGTACTTGCTATTGATCGGGAAATCTTCAGTCTCATTAACGGCTTCAGTGACGGTAACAACATCGTGTTGACCATCATGTTTTGAAACATCAATACTGAAAATTTCGAACTCGCGTGCGCCAGGGGCAGCTTCTTGCAAGATGTATTTTTTCTCGCTGTCTTGCTGATGCAATGACTGCCGGATTTTCTGTAACTCTTGAAAGTTGTTAGCACGTTGGATGCCGAGCGCGTTTTGGCCCCATTCAGGTTTTACAAATACCGGGTAACTCTCAGGCGAAACCATACCGTCATCAGGAATTTGAAACAGGCGCCAGCGCTCAGGAATGAGTGCATCGATTGACAGCTTCGAAAAGATGCCCTGATCGTTGGAGAAGTAACGTGCATTTAACTGGAAAAATTTCCAAGGTGCTGCACCCACTCTCAGGCAGCAAGCAATGTACGTCAGTATTATGATGATGGTGATGTGCATCTTAAGCGACTTTGAATCCCGCGTATAAACCAATCGCGCCGTCAGCGCTTATCTAATTTTACAATAAATCTAATTTTACAATGACAACAATAGGTTGCGCTACAACGTAGCGTAGGTTCGTTAGCGCTGACCGGTTACAACAACAACATGTAAGAGCCAAAAACCGGCTATTGGTTCCATGAAAAGGTCTACTCGTTCAGTGTTTTGTGCTTCAAGGTTCCCGAATTGTCAGAAAACCATCACTTTGAACCAATTCAAAATGACGCAAAAAAGTCATTCCAAGTAAACCTACCTCACCATCCATAGACGAATTTATGCTGGCTTGCACGTTTTCAAGGCTAATTTGGCCAATTGAAAGACGCTCGATGCGCGTGCTTCTTACGGTAATGGTCCCATTTGCCGTGTTTACTGGATAAGATAATCCAGGTTTCAAGCCCAGATTAGTCGCTATTTCGCCCGGAATACTAACACCAGAAGCGCCTGTATCGACCAGAAAGGTGACCGGCTGTCCGTTTACCTGGGCCAGAACAATGTAATGACCTAGTTGATCAGCCTCCAGCTCGATGCTCAATCGCCCATCTGGACGAGATACATTGATTGGTATTTGTCCACGATTGCGCTTATCCAGCCACTTCTGGCCAAAGTAGCTACCGAACGCCAGCAACAGCACCCAGACACCAACGATCATCCATTTTCCGATGTTTGAGGTCGAATCGGTCGAACCGCGAGTAGGTTCATGACTCATGTCTATTTGTTCTTACCTTATGGCCCTATTTGTGGATATAATTGCGGGTTTACCGCAGACGGCTTTCAATTTTTTGGGCGACGCCTTTTATTATGGGTCGTTGGCCACCATATTGCCTGACGATTTTCCAAATAATTCCGTGAGTACCGAAATGACTGACCTATCCAACTACCGCAACATAGGGATATTCGCCCACGTTGATGCTGGTAAGACTACAACTACTGAACGAATCCTCAAGCTGACTGGAAAAATCCATAAAGTTGGCGAGGTGCACGACGGCGAAGCGACCACCGACTTCATGGAGCAGGAGCAGGAGCGGGGCATCACAATCCAGTCGGCTGCAACCAGCTGCCAGTGGGCTGACCATCGACTGAATATCATCGATACTCCGGGGCACGTTGATTTTACTATCGAGGTGTATCGCTCCTTGAAAGTACTTGATGGTGGCGTTGGTGTTTTCTGCGGTTCGGGCGGTGTTGAGCCACAATCAGAAACCAACTGGCGGTACGCAAACGAGTCTGAAGTGGCGCGCATTATCTTTGTCAACAAACTCGATCGTGTTGGTGCGGATTTTTATCGAGTCGTTGAACAGGTCGAAAAGGTTCTGGGCGCAAAAACCATCGCCATGACCCTGCCAATCGGTACTGAAGACGATTTCGTTGGTGTTGTTGATTTACTGGAAGAAAAAGCCTACATCTGGGACGACAGTGGCAACCCCGAAGCGTTCAAAGTAGAGGACGTGCCTGCTGACATGGTCGATTTGGTAGCCGAGTGGCGCGAGAAGCTGGTTGAAACTGCGCTCGAGCAAGATGACGACGCAATGGAAAAGTACTTCGAAGGCGAGATCCCTGATATTGCAACACTTAAAAAGTGTATTCGCAAAGGCACCATCGCGCTCGACTTCTTCCCAACTTTCTGCGGTTCGGCATTCAAGAATAAAGGGGTGCAGAACGTACTGAACGGGGTTGTGGATTTTCTCCCCGATCCAACGCAGGTTAAACCTCAGCCGGAAATGGATCTCGAAGGTAACGAGACCGGTAATTTTGCTGTAGTTGACCCATCAGGGCCAATGCGTGCGCTGGCGTTTAAAATTATGGATGATCGCTTCGGCGCACTGACATTTTTACGCGTGTACTCGGGGACTTTGAACAAAGGTGACACCGTTGTTAATACCTACACCGGTAAAAACGAGCGTATCGGCCGAATTGTCGAAATGAGTGCTGATGATCGTATTGAACTGGAGGCGGCTACAGCCGGCGATATCGTTGCTGTTCTGGGTATGAAGAATGTGCAAACCGGTCACACGCTTGCCGATGCAAAGAACCCGGCAACGTTGGAACCGATGGTGTTCCCCGATCCCGTTATCTCTATCGCGGTTTCGCCGAAAGACAAGAGCGCTTCGGAAAAGCTGGGTGTGGCGCTTGGCAAGATGATCGCAGAAGACCCTTCATTCCGGGTCGAGACCGATGAAGACAGCGGCGAGACCATTCTGATGGGTATGGGTGAGTTGCACCTCGACATCAAGATTGACATCCTGCGTCGCACACACGGTGTTGAAGTAGAAGTAGGCAAGCCACAGGTTGCTTACCGCGAAACTATTACTCAGGAAACTGAAGATACCTACACCCACAAGAAGCAGTCTGGTGGTTCGGGTCAGTTTGGCCGTATCGATTACGTTATCACTCCGGGTGAGCCAGGTACGGGCTTCGAATTCGAGTCGAAAGTAACAGGTGGTAACGTGCCGCGCGAATACTGGCCAGCGGTTGAGAAAGGTTTCAAAAACAGTATGGAAGAAGGTGTGTTGGCTGGTTATCCATGTCTGGACTTTAAAGTAACGTTGATGGATGGTGCTTTCCACGCTGTGGATTCGTCCGCGATGGCGTTCGAAATTGCAGCCAAAGCGGCGTACCGGCAATCGATACCCAAAGCTGGCCCACAACTCATTGAGCCTGTTATGCATGTCGATGTGTTCACACCTGACGATCATGTAGGTGATGTTATCGGTGACCTGAATCGTCGTCGTGGCATGATTAAAGATCAGCAGGCCGGTCCAACCGGTGTGCGCATTAAAGCTGAAGTGCCATTGTCAGAAATGTTCGGCTATATTGGTGATCTACGCACCATGACCTCTGGTCGCGGGCAGTTCTCTATGGAATTCGCAAATTACACACCTTGTCCAAAGAATGTGGCCGAAGTGGTTATCAAAGAAGCTCAGGAACGCAACAAATCCTGATTCATTGGTTAGTAGTATTGGCTAATAGCCCAATCTTTGTTGTAATCGCCGTTTTATAAAGAAAGCGTCCTCGAAACAGGGCGCTTTTTTCTTGGTAACCTTTTTTCTACGGTTAATAGCGTAAGGCAAACAAATGTACCTTTGGCTCAAGGCAGCTCATATTATCTTTGTTGTGGCATGGATAGCCGGTTTACTGGTCTACCCTCGTTACAAAATTCACCAAATGGCAAGCAACCCGGGCGAGCCTCTGTTTGACACAATGAGCGATGCGGCAGCACGGCTGCGCCGTGTCGTTATGACGCCAAGCATGATCGCGGTCTGGATTTTCGGGATTTCACTTGCCGCCAAAAACGCGTCGGTTTTTTCGTTTGGCTGGCTTTGGGTGAAACTGGTTCTGGTGCTACTGTTGACGGTAATGCATGGCTTCTACGTTAAAATGGGCAAAGCCATTGATCGTGGAGAATCTCCGATTACGGTAAAAAAACTAAAACTGGCCAATGAATTACCGTTTATTGCGCTTATTGCCATTGTCGTGTTAGTGGTAGTTAGGCCTTTTTAATAGAGCTTACGTGGGGCAATCAGTTGTTTATACAAAAAGGTAGGTGGGCAAGGCCATTTGCTGAGCACAACTACTTGTTTTTCGATCACAAATGTTTGTCTCAGTGCGATGAGAATCGCCTTTATTTGACAACTTTTGCTATTGATCAACCACAGGGTTGACCTCTGCGTGTAGGATATTGATTTAAGCCTAAAAAAAGAGCCTTTTTTCATGCTCGAGACGAACCAAAACAATGCTGCAGCCCTAGGCCCACTGCCCGATACAACTGTCTCGGTGAGAGAGGTTTTCGGCCTTGATGTCGATATTACTGTGCCTGCTTATAGCCAGTCCAGTGAACGAGTACCTGAGTTCGATCCCACGTACATCTTTGATAAACGAACCACAATGGCAATACTTGCAGGTTTTGCCAACGATTGGCGGGTTTTAATCAGTGGTTATCACGGCACTGGAAAATCCACGCATGTTGAGCAGGTTGCCGCTCGGCTCAATTGGCCTTGTCTGCGCATTAACCTTGATAGCCACGTCAGCAGAATTGATCTGATCGGTAAAGACGCTATCGTGTTGCAGGATGGCAAGCAGGTTACAGAATTTCAGGACGGCATTTTGCCGTGGGCCTATCAACGCAACGTGGCTTTGGTGTTCGATGAATATGATGCTGGTCGACCAGACGTCATGTTTGTGATTCAACGCGTTCTCGAATCAACCGGCAAACTCACTTTATTAGATCAAAGTCGCGTGCTCTCGCCGCATCCGGCTTTTAGGTTCTTCGCCACAGCAAACACGGTAGGTTTGGGTGACACCACCGGGCTATACCACGGTACACAGCAAATCAATCAGGCACAGATGGATCGCTGGTCAATCACCACGGTATTGAACTATCTTCCAGCTGAACTGGAAGAACGCGTCGTGCTGGCTAAAGCACCGCATTTGCAGAATGCCAAAGGCGAGCAATTGGTTAAAAACATGGTGTCTTTGGCCAACCTGACACGCAATGCGTTCAAGAACGGTGATCTTGCTACTGTCATGAGCCCGCGAACGGTAATTACCTGGACTCAGAATCTGACTTTCTTTAAAGATCCTGCTCTTGCATTTGAAATGGTCTTTCTTAACAAGTGTGATCCAGCCGAAAGAGCGCTTATAGCCGAGCTTTATCAGCGTGTTACTGGTGAAGAGTTGGCGCCGGCAGATGCCAGCTGAAGTATCTGCCAATTCTCCTCAGCCAGTCGAGCAAGCTGAACGCGGTGCAGCTGATTTCAAGCAGTCCACTACCGCTTGTGCACGCGCTATTGCACAAGACCCGAGTATTACCATCGATTTCGATGAGCAAGCGGAAGACGTTGACGTAAGTTCAGCTACGTTACCAGCGTTTCCATCCAACGCGAATCAACAACAGCGCAATGAAACCCGAGGTCGCAGCGATGCGCTCGCTTTGCATCGACAATTTCATGACGCCAGATTGCATCAACGAGTACAGCCTAAAACCGACACCTCGCAACGCTGCTTTGCACTAGCAGAACAGACCCGCATAGAACTACTCGGCGCGCAGCAGTACGACGGTGTTGCCAATAACCTGAATGCTGCCCTCGACCAACGCTATCGAGCTTTGAACGAAGCGGTGAATCATCGACATGCCAACGCAATTGACAACGATGTGCAGCGTGTCGGTATTGAGCATGCATTATCGTTATATATGCGGGAACGTCTTGGTGGTCCTTTGCCATCCGCAGCAGCTGATGCTTTAGGTGACTGGCGAGATTGGCTGGACGAACACGTTGCCCCGGCGTTCGAAGTGAACAAGTTCGAACTCGATACTCAGGCTGACTTCGCGCGGGCATTCAGTGACTTGCTGCGTAGTCTGAAAATAGAGCAGGGCGACAATGAATCTCCTGACGCTGATGATGAGCTTGGAGATGATACGGATGAAAAAGAGACTTCAGATCAGGAAGCCATGAGCGACTCGGATGAAACCGAGATGGGTATGGACGATGCCAGTGAAACCGATAGCGGAGAAGAGCAGCAGGGTGAGGCCGAAGATACTGGAGATGCAGCTGAACCCGATGAAGTGTCTGATGATCAGTCAGAGCAGCCAGGCGCGCAGCGCAGGCTGAAAGAACAATTGCTCAATGAACGTGAGAAAAGCGATTATCACGTGTACTGTACCGACTACGATGAGGTAGTGCGCGCCACCGATATCTGCCCAACAGAAGAACTGGTTCGACTGCGTGAGCAACTTGATCAGCATTTAGGCGATCTGCAAAAGCTTGTTGGCCGGTTTGCTAATCGTTTACAACGTGTTTTGCTTGCACAGCAACAACGCAGTTGGGATTTTGATCAGGAAGAAGGCCAGCTCGATTGTGCACGACTCACTCGCGTGTTGACCGAACCGCTTGCTCCTTTGACTTTTAAACAGGAAAGAGATACTGATTTTCGCGATACAGTCGTAACGCTGTTGTTGGACAACTCGGGATCCATGCATGGTCGATCGATACGTGTTGCCGCAGTGTCTGCAGATATATTGGCGTCAACACTGGAGCGGTGTGGTGTCAAGGTAGAAGTGCTTGGGTTCACTACTGTGGCCTGGAAAGGCGGAAAGTCTCGAGAGCGTTGGGTTGAAGCAGGCTATCCAGCCAATCCTGGCAGATTAAACGATTTGCGACACATTATATACAAATCTGCTGACGTGCCATACCGACAATCCCGGCGCAGCTTGGGATTAATGATGCGAAAGGGATTGCTGAAAGAGAATATTGATGGTGAGGCTTTGCAATGGGCGCACGGTCGACTCATGCAACGTACAGAGCATCGCAAGATCCTAATGATGATATCCGATGGTGCACCAATAGATGACTCAACTCTATCAACCAATCCGGGTCGATTTCTGGAAAAGCACTTAGGTCACGTCGTCACGGCTATCGAGCGACAGGAAGAAGTAGAGTTAGTAGCCATTGGCATCGCGCACGATGTCAGTAAGTATTATCGACGTGCAACCACCATTCACGATGTTGCACAACTAACCGATGTCATGACAAGGCAGCTTGTCGAGTTGTTCGCCGATAACTGATTCGTCGAACGGGAAAGTCTTTGTTCCAAAAACACACCATTCGCGCTGAAGTTCGGCGCTGTATGAGTATGGCCTCGCCGCTAATTGGTGCGCAGCTTTTGCAGATGGGCAACGGATTGGTTGATGCTGTTGTTGCCGGGCGATTGGGAAGAGCGGAACTTGCAGCTGGTGGCATTGGTGCCACAATCTGGTTTGCGGTGTCAATATTGTGCATTGGTTTGATGGCGGGCTTGTCGCCCTTGCTATCAGAGCTAATTGGTAACCGTCGGCGTAATGCAGTCGGAGAGTTGTTTCGCCAGGGTTTGTGGGTTGGTGTCATAGCTGGTTTGCTTGGCGTTATGATTATTTTGTTCATTCGAGCAAACTTAAGCGCCAGTTCGCTCGAACCGGAATTACTTCCTCATATAAAAGACTACTTAATAACGGCCTGCTGGAGTATGCCGGCATTGGCAGTAGTGTTGGCTGCACGTAACGTTTGTGAGGCAACTAACCTTACAAAACCAGTCTTGCTAGTGCAATTGATTGGTCTGTTGATCAACATTGTTGTTGATTTGACGTTAGGTCTGGGATTGTTTGGTTTTCCTAAGCTGGGATTGTTCGGTATAGGAATCGCTACATCGTTGGTTACGTTGAGCATGGCAGTAGCGTTGCTTTGGTTACTCACAGCACCTTCTTTCAAACGCTATAACCTGTTTGCAAGTATTGATTATCCAAAATGGCAACACATTGGCCCGATGCTGGCTCTGTCCTTGCCCATATTCTTCACTATATTGTTCGAGGCCGGGTTGTTTGTGGCGACTTCATATCAATCGGGTGTGTTGGGTACATTGCCCGCAAGTGCACATTTTATTGCGATTGGTGCAACCTCGTTTTGCTTTATGCTGCCGCTGGGCCTGTCGTTCGCACTGACGGCCCGAGTTGGTCGTGTTTACGGTCGAGGCCAACTAAGCGCACTTGAATTACGCCTTTTTACAGGTGTTTTGCTGGCCGTTGTATTGGCGATTGGAACCGCCATTGCTTTGCTACTGTTTCGCCATCAGATCGCCGCGCTCTACACACCTGATATGGAAGTTCGCCGTTTAGCTGCACAGATTTTGTTAATGGCGGTTTTGTTCCAACTCTCTGATGGTTTACAGGTGGCGCTTATCGGAATGTTGCGTGGCTTGCAAGATACCCAGGCACCGATGTTTATTAATCTTATATCCTACTGGGGAGTTGCGTTTGGAATTGGGTATTGGCTGGCTCACCATGCCGGCTGGGGCGTGTTTGGATTATGGACTGGTCTGATCATTGGGTTGAGCGTGTCAGCAACTTTGCTTGGATTGCGGTTACGCTATCAGCTAAAAAGAGTGAGTGCACAGTTTTAACGCCGTTTTATTGCTTTCTTAGCCCATCAGTTCTGCGCACCAGATTTTATATTTTTGTTCCAAGTTCAAACTGGCCATGGCTGGGCTGGTCGATGGCAAACTCACCCAATGAATTTTATCTGAGTCGACGTGGCATTCAATTAACTTTGGTAGGGCGTGCTTATTAAACAGTTTTTGAGCAGCCTTGCCATTGAACGCAACGGTTCTAATATTTGGGTATCGATTAAGTAGAGCCACAAAATCGTTCACCACAACAGAGTCAGATTTAATGGCTGAATCAAGGCTACCTTCTCGTTCGCATTCGGCCAATACATCCCATAACCCGATTCCACTGCTAAGCAGTTGTTTAATACGCGTTTGGTAGTCGAATAAATGTGACGACTCATAAATTGGTGGTTTATTGTTAATCATGGCTAGCATGATTGGCCAAAAAGCGTTTCGTTTATGAGCGTAATACTCAATTGCATTTATTGAGGCAACCCCAGGCATCGTGCCCAATACCAAAGTATGTGTCGCCGTATTACATACAGCGTTAAATGACTGCACAGACATTTTTACTTAACTGTGTTCAAATTCGCCTTCAGCATAGCCCGAATTGCCTCATAGCACATGCCACAAACCGAACAAAACTCCGCACCTTCGATTGGGTTAGTTGTGTCTATATTAGTGCTGGCATCGAGCGTAAGTATCATGTCTACAGATATGTACACTCCGAGCCTGCCTGACCTGGCCGACGAATTTGAAACAACGCCAACGCGCGTAAAGCTGACCATCAGTTTGAATCTGCTCGCTTTTGGGATAGCGCAATTGATTCATGGTCCTTTATCCGATCGATTTGGTCGTCGACCCGTGTTATTGAGTTCGCTGATGGCAGTGGTTGTTGGTTGCGTGTTGTGTGTTGTTGCACAAACGATCAACCAGCTCATTGCGGCGCGTGTTTTTCTTGGATTGGTGGCCGCGGCGGAAGCGGTGATTGGTCTGGCTATTATCAAAGACCTTTACACCGAAAAACAACAGGTCAAGGCACTGGCTTTTCTCGGTATGGTTATCGCCATTGTGCCAGCATTAGCGCCAATACTCGGTGGTTATTTGCACGTTGCATTTGGGTGGGAAAGCAATTTCCTGGTAATCGCATTTATGGCCTTGCTGGCCGCAATCGTTGTATACCAGTACCTTCCCGAGTCAACTGAACCCGACCCACATGGAATTCGTGTTGGGCGGGTGCTACGAGCGTATGCTCAATTGCTGCATAACGCTGAGTTTGTATCACATACCTTGTTGCTGGGTGTAGGCCTTGGACTGGTATTTGTGTTTGTAACCGCTGCACCTTTTGTACTGATTACACATTTTGGCATATCAGTGCAACATTTCGGCTACTACCAGGCGGGCATAGTCGTGAGTTTTTTCATTGGCAGCATGCTGGCATCGCAATTAGCGGATAGATGGCCAGCTGGCCGTTTGCTGGGCAATGGTATGGTTTTTATACTAGCGGGTAGCTTGATACTGGTCTACTTGATTGTACGAGATCAGCTAACGGCTACTTATCTGGTGGTTGCGTATTCACTGATGACGTTTGGTATGGGGCCGATGTTTGCGGTTGCACCGAGCCGTGCATTACGTTCAATTAAATCCAGAGCGGGTTCGGCCTCGGCATTGCTAAGTGGCATGGAACAAAGTATAGCTGCACTTTCGGGGGTGGCAGTGAGTATTTTGCACGACGGCACTGCTATGCCTATGGCAATTGTCACAATGTGTCTGACCGTTGTGCTACTTGCGATTATCTTATGGATAGTTCGTCAATATAGCGCACTTGGTGTTCTTAGCAGCCGATCTTAGCAGCCGATATTTTGAGACGGGATTATTCCGCTGCGAAGCGTTCCATTAAGTAGATACTAATGGCCCCTGCTAACATCAGGGCAACACATATTCCTGTGTTCAAACTGAAAATTTCAGGCAAGTACCACTGATAACTGGCCACGACTTCTTTCGGTGGTTTGCCTGCACGCTGTACGGTTTGCATGACGGCATTTTTCCAAGGCCAGATAACCACCAGTGAACCCAGTACAAACCCTGTCATCAATGACAGAGTTTGATTTTCAAAGTGCTTGAAAATCCATGCAATGGCGTGAGAGAACACGATTATCCCGACCACACAGCCCAATGCCAGTGGTGCCAATATGCTCATGTTCAAGGTACTGATTGCGCCGAGCACTAATGCATAGTTACCCATGATTATTAGCACGAACGAGCCAGACAAACCCGGTAAAATCATACTGCTGATAGCGATAACACCGCACAGAAACACATAGAAAAAAGAGCTGTTCTGCGATGCGGGAGCCAGCAGCGCTATACCAATAGCGATTGTCGAACCGACAATAAGTGATGCGATGACTGAGCTAGACCAGCTGCTAATACGCTTGGCAACGTAGTATAACGACAACAATATAAGCCCGAAGAAAAACGCCATCGTAAATCGTTCATAAGATGTCAGCAAATATTCAAACAGCTTAGCCAGCGAAACGATACTGACAATGACTCCGGCACCAATGGCGCATAAAAATCGGCCATCAACATGCTGCCAAAGCTTGGTGAAATCCCTGGCTAGCAGTAATTTTATAGCGGTGATGTCACAGGCTTTAATCGCGTTTATCAATCGTTCGTAAATGCCGGTTATTAGCGCAATGGTGCCACCCGATACACCAGGTATAACATTGGCAGCGCCCATAGCGACACCTTTTAAAAAAATACTAACATCCTTTTTCATTGATCAAGTGTGTCCAGAATAGGGCGAAGATAGGGTTTGCCATTGTCAATTTCTGCATCTGTCAGGCCAGCGATTTCATATGGCATGACCAACCAGTCTTCTGTTTCATGCAGGTAGAAATCAGGTGGATTTTGCGTACGGTTGTTTTTCGGTTTAAACCATGGTGACGCAATTCGAATTTGCTGCGGTAAGTTGTTTTTTAATCGAGCGCCAAGTCTGTTAACCACAGCATTGGTAGTGAGCCCGGAACTGAATACGTCATCTACAATGAGTAAAGCGTCTTCCTGGTTCAGGTTCTCTAGCAGATATTGGGTGCCGTGCACTCGTATTTCCTGCTGTGGGTTGTCAACCATTTGCTGATAGCTGGCCAGTCCGCGATATGACGTGCGGATGGCGATGTGGTCGGTTTTGACACCAAGGTATTGCAAACATTCTTGTACAGCTATGCCAACCGTGCTGCCGCCACGCCACAAGCCCACAATGAATGTGGGACGAAAGCCGCTGTTGAAAATATAAACTCCGAGCCGATAGGCGTCTTCGAGAAGCTGTTGTTCGCTGATAAAACGCTTGTTAGTCACGCGTGAGGGTGTTAAATGTATGTCAATATGCGCAAGTGTACGCTACCGCCCACAAAACAGGCGCTTTTGAGCCCCAAACAAGGTCAAAATGGTAGAAAAAATCTACTTGGATGCACAACAGTTATTAGAAGATTCATTCCAACTCGCCGCAAACGTTTATCGCAGCGGGTTCAGGCCAACCTTTATCGTGGCCATCTGGCGCGGCGGCGCGCCGATGGGCATCGCCATGCAGGAGCTGCTTGCATACCGTGGTATCGACACCGATCACATTGCTATTCGGACGGCGTCTTACCACAACATTGATGAGCAGGATAATCAGGTCCAGGTTTTTAGTCTGAATTATTTGGTCAAAAATATGTCAGCTGATGACTCTGTGTTAATCGTGGATGATGTATTCGATACTGGTCGCAGTATTGATGCGGTCATTGAAAGATTAAAAGTACTGCTACGTCGCAATTTTCCAAAGGATGTTCGAGTGGCAGTGCCTTACTACAAGCCAAGTCGGAATCAAACCAGTAGGGTACCTGATTATTTTTTACAAGAAACTGAACATTGGTTGAAGTTTCCGCATTCTCTGGAAGGATTAACTTCCGATGAAGTTAAGCAGCATCGACCAGAACTATATGCCATATTACAAAATACCAAAGTCGCTCCAACTTAAGTCTCGACATAACTAAACGTATAACTATTCAGTTTGCGACGTACAAGTTGTCGGAAGAATGGCGTCACAAAACAACGATTACATGTTGCTGTGTAGCATATCGTCAAGGTAGAATTCCCATTCGGTCAAAACGCTGGTAAAGGTTTTCCCTTCTGGAATTGTCTGAGTAATATTTTTAATAAACGTTGTTAAATGTATTGCTTAACTGTTGCGCATTTCGTGCTAAATATTTCTAATACGTAACTGAACTTAAGAATCCCAAACAGTGGTATCTGGAGTCTCTCTTATGGCATCTACCAGCTTTCGTTCCCCATCAGCTAATGTTATCGATCTGGAGAGCTTCCGGTGTATCAGTAAATCAAATACCGTGGTGTCAACCACTCACAACGCTGAGCTTATGTCAGTTAGACGTCATCTGAGCTATCAGGCGTCAGTTGAAATAGATAACCTCGAATGGATTCGAAACGAGTTTGGGGAAGCCTTCTGTTTGTCTTTGGTAAAGCAGGTGCGAGCCGTTTTAAACAAGGAGTTTGGAAAGCTGCGTGTACATCGTTACAAACGTTTTTTCGTTATCCGACATCGATCGGTGGAAGGGCTGATTTCAAGTTTGTTGCGTATTCAGTTTCACGCACATCAGCTCGAACTGCCAGTGGTCAATGAGTCAGGAAAACCATCTAACGCGAAACCTGTTACGCTAACTTGGGGCGTTGGTAGAACCACGTCAGAAGCTGAAGTAGAAAGGCTACGTCGTCGTCGTCAGAAAATTAAACGCTAATTAAAAAAGCTGACTGATTACGGTAGTTGAATAATTAGTTGAACAAGGTAATTGAACAGCAAAATCGAACCAACAATTTGAACCGGTGCTGCTCAGTCAGAACCAATTAAGCGCGTCAGCTACTAAATAAGACACGCTCAACAGTACCAGCAAAACACTCCACACTTTCAGCCACAGAATATTGCCGCGGCGACCCAGCAAAAACAATACGATACCAATGACGATAGCCATCGCCATTGACAGGGTTAGCATGTGATGCATACTTTCGCTGTGAGGATAGAGTGGGTTGGGTGCTTGGCCTTCTGGGTATCGCACTTAACAGGTTCCAGGTTTCATCACACAAAACTCCTAATTTACGCAAGTTTTATTATTTTACCCGTGTTTAACGAGTTGATCGGCCACCCATTCGTGAAAGTGTACGGTTGGTGCGTCCATCGCTGGTGAAAACACACCGCCCTCATAGCCCGGTGATAACCGCCCTTTTTGCATTCGCTCTACGGCAAAAATATCCTCCTCGAAAACATTTTTCCAGGAATCCAGCATGGTTTTACGGTGAGCCTGGTATTGCTCGCCAAGTGCTTGGTCACCAACGTAACTGATACGCACATGTTCAACCGTTTCGTTATGTGATGTTGGTTGTAGGTACATAATAAAGAGATGATCAGAGTGCAGGCCAATCAGGGTGTTCGGATACAGAGCCGGATACAGCGCTTGATTTTCCTTATCTGCAGGCCATGATGGTAACTGTGGTAATTGCAATCCGTTCAATTTAGTACGGGTATAGTTTTTACTGCCTTGGCCACCACCGTTCTCAAAGCGCTCCAGGTCAAAGTGCTCATCAAGTGGTGATATTTTATTTAGCTCTGGGTGTACCGTTGGTAAATGATAAGATTCGAGATAATTTTCAACGGGCAGCTTCCAGTTCGATTGTACCGTGAGTCTGGTTCGACAATCTGAATTTGCAGCGACGAATGTCAACCGATCATCGGCCGAACACAGTTGGTCAAACTGGCGGGTGAGCGGTGCGATATAGTCTTCAAAAGCAATGGCATCTCCGCTTAGATTAATGAAAACTGCGTCGAACCAGATGGCTGAACGAATTTCCCGCAACTTTCCCGATTCCCGATCGAAATCAGGGTGTTCGTGTTTCCCGTATCCGCCGATATGTGGTGTACCGCGAAGTTTGCCATCCATGTTGTAGGTCCAACTATGATACGGACACACAAGCATGCCTTTGGTTTGACACGGTGCGTCGGCCAGATGCATGCCTCGGTGGCTGCAGACGTTATGGAACACACGCAGTTCATCATTTTTATCACGAGTTATGAGTAATGGTATGCCCATGAAGTCGATTGGTAACACGTAATTCTTTTCCGGGAGATCTTCAGCGAAGGCAATGCACGACCAGCCTGTGCCTGCGACATAGCGACGATCGTCGGTTAGAGCGCTGGCGTCTATGTAACGCTCGTTAGGCAGTCCGGTGGCTTCGGCTATCGGTTTTTTCAAGCGCTGTTGGATATCAATCAATTTGTGTTCAAACATGATGTTGTCTCCCACTGATTTGTCCGTCGAGAATCACACCATCTGTTGGATGTTGCATAGTAGTATTCGGCGAATTACTTCGTGATAGCGAAGTCGGTGCCCCACACAGCAAAACGCCCGAGGCAGCGTCTTCTGGGAACTGGCTCGGGCGTTTACTGTTCAGCCGGACTCGGGGGCTTGACTACCTTTGTCCGCGCTGCTGTATTAGGGGTTATTTTGAAGAGGATCGATGCCTGATTCGTTGCTGGCTGTCGCACAAATAGTAAGGACACACCCCACATCAACGGTTTTGCGTCACACTTCCGGGCCAAATTGGTGTTTGGCCGCAGGTGTTTGCAAATAATCCTCTATCCCTTTGACCAGGGCGGTGGCTAGTTTTTCACGATAGGCTGGACTGTTCAAGCGCTTGGCCTCTTTTACATTACTCAGACAACTGAGCTCAATCAGTGCCCCGGGTGTGAAGCTACGGGTCAGGATAAACAGCGTATCTTCTTTCACACCGGCGTTGTTTGTTTCCGGGTTGTTGTCAATGACTTCATTAAACACACGATTTTGCATTATCGATGCAAGTTGTTTGGAACCGCGCGTGAAATCCAAATCAGGATTAAGTGCATTTGATGTTTCGACCATGCCATGGTTGTTTTTCTCGATGCGTTGCTTACGGATACTTTCAAGAATATTGCGTGGAGCGGCATAGAACGTTTCGACCAAATTGACATCTGCCTGGGGCAAATGGTTCAAGTGTATTGAGACAAACATGTCTGCCTTGCTGCGTTTCACCTTGTGCACACGGGCCTGACGTGACATGCCACTGTCGTTGTTGCGCGTCAAAACAACCGTTAGGTTTTTATTTTCTGACAACAGACGTTGTGCACGCCTGGCTATATCGAGGGTGAGTGTTTTTTCCTGTAATCCATTGTGACCCACCGAGCCAGGATCTGTACCACCATGACCGGGGTCGAGCATGATCACGAATTGGCGCGCCTTTTCGACAAGAGCAAACTGCGAATTTTCCTGCCAAATAGCCAACCTGGCACCATTGTCAAAACCAATTGCAAAAGGGCTGGAAACGGCGTCGGTAAATAACGGCTGCTGTAGCGTTTGACTAAATCGGTAGTTCGATTTCGGCAAGATTAACTGGTTTGACGAGTTTGATGGGTTTGACAGGTTTAGTGAATTTGATGTGTTTACAGTCGGAATAGTGAAATTCGCCAGTTCCACTTTTGCGCCATTGATGGATGTTGCAATCAGCGTGGTTGCGTTGGTTTCTGGGTTGTCTCTGTCAGTAAAGCGATCAGTTGTGACGGTGTCAGCATCAGTCAAACGATCAGTCTTAATGGTGTCTGTATCAGCCAAGCGATCGGCATTGAGGGTGTCTGAGTCAGCCACACGATCAGCTTCGATGGTATCTGTGTCAGTCAAACGATCATCTGTGGTGGTAACTGCGGTCTTTGGCGCTATTGTTACTGGTTGCTCAACTATCACTGCTGCATTTGGCGCTGCCGCACTTGGCGCTGCTGCATTTGGCACTGCTGCATTTAGGTGTGGAACTGTTTTGTCGAGATTGATCGCAATGCTTATTTCTACGATGTTATGTTGCTGCCCTATAAACAGGACACAGGCCATGATAACCGTGATCAGTGGCAGCCTCGCTGACTTGGCGGTGACCTGTTCATCGATGATTTGTAAGGTTTTGAGCATGTCCATGAATCACTGGTAGTCGATTGACAAAACTGTGATGGACTACGCAAATTCTGTGCCCCATGGCAATATAGTGCATTCTTTGTCAGCAAGCTTACCTTACAAGTTTATCGTGTCATTTTATCGTGCAAATAGTTCGGACAGAAACGGGGCTGTACGCGAGCGCCTGGAGGCTGCAATTTTCTGCGGCGAGCCTTTAGCCACCACTTTTCCTCCGCGCACGCCACCTTCGGGCCCCATGTCGATTAACCAGTCAGCTTCAGCCAGAATATCCAGGTTGTGTTCGATAACAAACACAGAGTTTCCAGCATCAACCAGTCTGTGCAGTACGTGTATAAGTTTTTCCACGTCGGCCATATGCAATCCAACGGTGGGTTCGTCAAGAATGTACAAAGTATGTGTAGAGACTACGGCGCGGCCACTGCTATCTTTGAGTACAGGCTTTGCTTTGGCTAACTCGCTAACCAGTTTGATGCGCTGCGCTTCACCACCGCTTAAGGTCGGGCTTTGTTGTCCAAGCGTAAGATAGCCGAGACCAACGTCCTGAAGTAATTTTAAAGCATGATGCAAAGAGTCGTGAGCCGCAAAGTACTCAACGGCATCATCTACGTTCATGTTCAGTACATCACCAATCGATTTATCTTTGTACAACACGGATAAGGTTTCAGAATTGAAGCGTGCACCATTGCACACATCGCAGGGCACTTTGACATCGGGTAAGAAATTCATTTCTATGCGCTGCATGCCTTGACCATCGCATTCAGCACAACGACCGCCAGCTACATTGAATGAAAATCGGCTGGCGTTATAGCCTCTTATACGCGCTTCGGTGGTATCGGCAAACAGGCGTCGAATGGTGTCCCAAAAACCGATATAGGTAGCAGGGCACGATCGTGGCGTTTTGCCGATCGGTGTCTGGTCTACTTCGAGTACACGCGAAATGCTTTCCCAGCCAGCAATTTTTTTGCAACCAACCAGTTTGCCCAATTTACGATTGCGTTTTTGCGCGTTCAGGCAGCGCAAGTTGTCATTGATAATGCTTCTAACCAAAGTGCTCTTGCCAGAACCTGATACACCTGATACGCCAACCAGTTGGTTAAGTGGTATGTCGACATCAATTGATTTAAGGTTGTGCAGTGTTGCACCGGTAACGTTTAGGGTGTGTTCCGGTTTTGTGCGCGGTTTGTATAAAGGATGCTGCAGGGGTTTATCCAGCATTTGCCCGGTTATTGACGCTGAATTTTTACGTAGTTGCTTAACCGTGCCGGTTGCGACCACTTCGCCACCACGCACACCGGCACCTGGGCCGATGTCAATAATATGTTCTGCACTGTTAATGGTCTCGTCATCGTGCTCAACCACCACGATAGTGTTGCCTTTCTTGCGCAGCTTGGCCAGTGTATCGAGCAACATTCGATTGTCACGCGGGTGTAGGCCAATGGTTGGTTCGTCGAGTATGTAGCAAACCCCTCTAAGGTTTGAGCCAAGTTGTGCGGCTAATCTTATGCGTTGTGCTTCGCCGCCACTTAATGTCGGTGCAGCGCGGTCCAGTGACAGATACGCCAGACCGACTTCATTTAAAAAGGCCAGCCGAGAATTTAACTCGGTTAAGCTATCACGCGCGATCAACGCTTCACGATCTTTGAGTTTGATGGTTTTGAACACGTCCATCGCCTTATCGATGGCAAGGCTTGTGTATTCCGCAATGTTACGATCGTTAAAGAACACATTCAACGATTCAGGTTTAAGCCGTTGTCCCTCGCAGGCCGGGCAGCATTCGACCTCATCATCGCTGCTTGCGCGCCAGCCTTTTTCTTCGCCACTTTGTTCTTCATCGAATCCAGCAATCAATTCTCCCGTGCCATAACACTCAGTGCACCAGCCGTGTTTTGAGTTATAGGAAAACATGCGTGGGTCGAGTTCGGGAAAACTGCTTTGGCAGCCAGGGCAGGCGCGCTGGGTTGAAAATAAGGTTTCGTTTTTTGCCGTACTGCCAATTTTTACAATGCCGCTGCCATAGTCCACCGCTCTTTGTATAATTGCAATCAGTGCGTTTTCATTTTTTACATCACATGGCATGCTGCCGACTGGAAGGTCTATGTTGTGTTCGCGGAATCGGTCCAGGCGAGGCCAATTGTCGGTGGGTAACAACTCGCCATCCACTCGCAAGTGTGTAAAGCCTTTGTTCAAGGCCCATTTGGCCAGATCGGTGTAGTAACCCTTGCGATCAACAATCAGTGGTGCATACAAATGCACTGTTTTACCACGGTGTTTCCGGGCCACTTGCGCTGTAATCGCTGCAACTGATTGCGCGCTGATCGGGATGCCACAATCGGGGCAATACTGCTCACCGAGCTTGACGAACATCAGTCGCAGGAAGTGATAAATCTCTGTCATAGTGGCCACTGTACTCTTGCGGCCACCTCGGCTGGTACGTTGTTCAATTGCGACAGTGGGTGGAATGCCAGTGATGGCGTCGACATCGGGTCTGGATGCCGGCTGAACAAACTGCCGGGCATAGGCGTTTAACGACTCAAGATATCGGCGTTGTCCTTCGTTGAATACAATATCGAATGCCAGTGTGCTTTTGCCGCTACCGCTCATTCCAGTGACAACCGTAAAAGCATCGCGTGGAATTTTTATATCGACATTTTTAAGATTATGTTCACGCGCTTGCTGAACGTGTATTACATTCTGAGCTTTTGAGAGTCTTTTAGGCTGTGCGGAAATTGACTTCTCCGCGACACTGTTTTGTACCAGCTTATCAGTTGCGTCCTGGTATTCGCGCAAGGCGCGCGCTGTAGCACTGGTTTTATGCGCCATCACTTTTAGTGGTGTCCCTTTTGTCACCACTTTGCCACCTTCCTCTCCTCCGGCGGGGCCAAGATCGATTAGCCAGTCGGCGTTGTTGATCACATCAAGATTATGTTCGATGACGACCAAAGAGTGCCCGTTTTCAATGAGCTTTTCGAAGGCTATGAGTAATTTTGATATATCGTTAAAGTGCAGGCCGGTAGTGGGTTCGTCAAAAAGAAACAACAGGTGTTCTTCTTTCGCGCGCTTTTTACTCTTGGTTGATGCCTTACCCAAATGTGCTGCCAACTTGAGCCGTTGAGCCTCGCCACCACTTAATGTTGGTACGGGTTGTCCCAACTGCAAATAGCCCAGACCCACATCGGCTAATGGTTGCAGCGCTTGCATAACGGCCAGCTCATCACGAAAAAAAGCCAGTGCATCGTTGACGGTCATTGCCAAAACATCGGCAATGGACACACCCTGATCTTGATGTGCACTGAACACATTGATTTCGAGTAGTTCTGGTCGGTAACGGGAGCCATTGCATTCGCCACAACGAATATAGACATCGCTTAAAAATTGCATTTCAACGTGTTCAAACCCATTGCCTGAACATACCGGACAGCGCATACCGGAGTTAAAGCTGAACGCACTGGCCTTGTATCCACGCTCTTTGGCTTCCGGGACTTTCTCGAACAGCTTGCGGATAGATTCAAACGCACCGGTATAGCTAACCGGGTTAGATCTGGCAGATTTGCCGATCGGGCTTTGATCAACCAGCACGATATCGTCTATTAAATGATCTCCACTGATTGAATCATAAGCTTCGGGTAAGTCTTTCGGTTGGCCTTTCATGCTACTGATCGCGTTGTAGAGCGTGTCCTGTATCAGCGTTGATTTACCTGAACCACTAGGACCCGTAACGCAAACCAGCTGATTGAGTGGAATAGCTATCGACACGTTTTTCAGGTTATGGCCGCTTGCACCCTTCAGCTCAACTTTGTTTTTGGAGCGGATCGTCTTTCGGTCGCTGTTGAACGTTAGTTTTTTACGCCCAGTGAGAAAGTCAGCGGTGAGTGACTTGTTCGAACCCAGCAGCTTTTTTGGCGTGCCGTTGAATACGATCTGACCACCTGCGGCACCTGGGCCGGGCCCCATATCTATAATACGGTCGGCACACAGCATAAGCTGTGGGTCGTGCTCAACCACGATCAGTGTGTTCCCGGCATTTCGTAGTCGTTGCAAAATTCCGGCGACTCGGTCGATATCTAACGAGTGCAAGCCAATACTCGGCTCGTCCAGCACGAACAAGGTATTAACCAAAGACGTACCAAGCGCTGTGGTTAAGTTTATTCGTTGAACCTCACCGCCTGAGAGTGTGCGTGATTGTCGATCAAGGGTCAGATACCCAAGCCCAACATCATTAAGGTATTTCAGTCGCGAACGCATCTCATCGAGTACAAGCTCGGTGGCGTCATCAGCATCTTCACTTAAAATCTTCTGTACAAAGTCGTTTGCTTTTGACAAAGGAAGCCGCATCAAATCGACCAGATTCAAGCCTGGCAGTGTTGCATGTTTTCTTGCACTTAAGCCGCTGCCTGCTGGCCGGAATCGTTGTGAGGTATCCAGTACTTTTTTTGCATCATCGCGGCTACCCACACGCCACATCAGCGCTTCAGGTTTGAGTCGCGCACCAAGACACTCAGGGCACTCTTCATAGCTTCGGTACTTTGAAAGCATAACGCGCACGTGCATTTTGTACGCGCGACCTTCGAGCCATGAAAAGAATCCTGCCACGCCATACCAGTGCTTGGATGTGGATTTGCCATCGCCGTCAATGACCCATTTTTTTTGTTTGGCGGTTAGTTTTGCGTACGGTACATCCAGCGGTATTTTTTGTTTTTTTGCCTCTCGCTCCATATCGCGCTGGCAAATTTTATTGGTTTCAGTCTGAAATACCTTAACGGCACCGTCGGCAATGGTTTTTGATTCGTCTGGAATGACCAAGCGATAATCGATGCCCATAATGCGACCGAAACCACGACAACTCTCACATGCCCCCATAGGCGAATTGAACGAGAAATGGCTAGGTACCGGCTCTTTATAGCGAATTTTGCACTTCGCACATTGCAGTGCGACGGAAAAGGCGCGAGTGTTGACAGCTTTTTTATTTTCATCAAGATCATAAAGTTTAAGCGTGCCCTGACCGTATCGCAGCGCAGCTTCAATAGCTTCAACAAGCCGCCCTTTATTGGCTTTGGTGCTACGCAGCCTATCCTGAATAACTTCAATTCGACTTTTGTTTTGTTTGTGCACTCGCGTATAACCTTGGCGAGCCAGCCAGCTTTCGATCTCTTGTGCAGTAAAATTCTTTGGTATGTCGATGGTGAAGGTCACCATGACGCGACGTTGCTGGGCAGCTTCTGCGGCAAGACAATCCTCGGCAATGCTTTGTGCAGAATCGCGTTTTACGTGCTGGCCACACGAGCCGCAATATAATTGCGCCGTTCGAGCAAACAACAGTTTTATATGATCGTTCAGTTCCGTCATGGTGCCAACCGTTGAACGCGATGTGCGCACCGGATTGGTCTGATCAATGGCTATGGCTGGCGGGATACCATCTATACGATCTACTTTAGGTTTATCCATGCGGTCCAGAAACTGACGCGCATATGGTGAGAAGGTTTCTACGTATCGCCGCTGTCCTTCTGCGAACACGGTATCAAATGCAAGCGTTGATTTGCCTGAACCGCTAACCCCTGTGATCACAATTAGCTCACCATGTGGTAACGTCAGATCGATCTGCTTAAGATTGTTCTGGTGGGCGTTTTTTATAACTATATTTTTACTCATCAGCCTAGCGTATCAAGACATGTCGTTTAAATGTGGGAATGCTTGTAATGGGTGCAAAACAACTCAGTAATATTGAAGCCGAACGGTTTGCCCGTGACGGCTATCTGATTCGTCGCGGCCTGCTTGAAACGGAAATGGTGTCCAAGCTGGTAGAACGAATCGATGCATCGTTAAATCCGGCATTAGCGCCTGTGGAGTTCGAGGCCGATGTCCACTATCCCGGTGCACCATCTTCCCGTTGGGCAGAAGGTGGTCAGACACCTCGACGACTACAGCATGCGTATGGTCGGGACGCACTTTTTCGCCAGTGCGCATCACACCCGGCAATTGTGGCAACGTTGCGTGTATTGATGGATAGCAAGGAACTGATGCTTTCGCAAAACCACCATAACTGTGTGATGACAAAACACCCTGGCTTTAGCAGTTTGACAAGTTGGCATCAGGACATTCGATACTGGCGTTTCGATCGCCCCGAATTAGTGAGCACGTGGATGGCGCTTGGGCCGGAGAATATAGACAATGGCTCCTTGCTGGTCATACCAGGCTCTCACAAACTTAACATTGAACCAGGGTGTTTTGATGCTGCATTGTTTCTTCGCACCGATCTTGAAGAGAATGAAGGGCTTCTGGCGACCGCTGTTGCTATAGAGCTCGAAGCAGGGGATGTATTGTTTTTTCATTCGCGAACCTTGCATGCGGCCGGTCAGAATAGTTCGAACAGTGTTAAACGCTCTATCGTGTTCACATATCATACAAAAGACAATGAACCGATACCGCAAACAAGATCGGCCGTGTTCGAAGACATACCCGTCGGCTGACAGACTAAATGGCTAAGCGATTGCGGCGATGTGCTAACCGCCCTGCATATCCATTAGTTCAGCCACCGCGATGGTGGCAGTATCCATTTCCAGCGTAGGGCACTGCTTGGTAATTTCTAGCGCCGCCTCCATATTTTCAGCCTCAATCATGGTAAAACCCATCATGGCATGGGCGCTGGCATCATCTGAAACACCGTCGCTACTAACCACGTGCATGTTCAACACCGGCTGCATTGGCACAACTGCTGCACTGCCCAGTTCACCAAGCCAGGCGTGATAACGAGCCATGTGTTTTTGTCCTTCCTCTTCCGAGGCAGGCTTTGAACCGCCGTGATAGGTGAGTATGTATTGAGGCATAGATTATCTCAGTGGCTAAATTGTGAGCAGATATCAAATGGCAGGCGCACAGATCAGTTGTGCGCACTGGTCGACATTATGCCTTAACTTGGCATGTATCAACGTGGCGCTAAATTTTTCACAGCCCTGGTGGCGATGTTGCCACTTCAACGTGGTATAACGAGACTTTCCACCCCACTATAACGACAAATTTATGAGTTTAAGTCACGGATCTGGCCAGCCTGATGCCGAGATAAGTGCGCGCGATGCCTTGGGCATTGACAGTGATATACGCGTTCCACGCTTTGCAACGCGGACTGAATATGTTCCCGAGATCGACGAAGCCTACCGTTTTGATCGCGATGTTTCCTTATCTATTCTTGCAGGTTTTGCGCAAAACCGGCGCGTACTGGTACAAGGCTTTCATGGTACGGGCAAAACAACACACATAGAACAGGTTGCAGCACGTTTAAATTGGCCCTGTGTACGTGTCAATCTTGATGGTCATATCTCGCGGCTCGATCTGGTTGGTCGCGATGCGATTGTAATCAAAGAAGGCAAACAAGTTACAGAGTTCCAGGAAGGCATTTTGCCCTGGGCACTTCAACGTCCAGTCGCCTTGATATTCGATGAGTTTGATGCCGGTCGCCCAGACGTTATGTTTGTTATTCAGCGCATTCTGGAAAAAGACGGCAAGTTCACTCTGCTAGATCAAAATCGTGTGATCACACCGCATCCAGGTTTTCGCTTGTTTGCCACAGCAAACACGGTCGGTCTGGGCAATTTGAATGGTATGTATCATGGTGCACAAACACTGAATCAGGCACAGATCGATCGTTGGAACATTGTTGCACGCCTTGATTATCTTGCAGCCGACGCCGAAGCTGAAATAGTGCATGCACGTGTGCCCGAAATGCGTGCCCGTGCCGACGGTGAAAAACTGGTGCAGTCGATGGTAGCTATGGCTGACATGACTCGGCATGCATTCAGTGCCGGAGATATATCCACGGTCATGTCACCTCGTACCGTCATCACCTGGGCAGAAAATCTTGGCATTTTCGAAGACCTGGCTAAAGCGTTTCGCTTGTCTTACTTGAATAAATGTGATGATGCCGAGCATTCAATCATTGCTGAATTTTATCAACGTTGTATGGGTGAAGAATTACCGGAGTCAATTGCTGCGAAAGCTGCCAGTAATGCCTGACGACCATGTTTGCCAGTTCCTTAACCAGCACCGAAGACAGTGCACCAAACACCGCTCGACTAAGATTGCTCGAACGCCACGGGGCAGCGAGTTTGCGTGCCCTTGCGGGTGTGCCGTTGGCAGAATACAGAGCCGGCCGATTGCGAGTGGATGGCCGGCCTGCACCTTTTGCCGCACCTTATTTAGCCGTTGACTTTGCTGATGCAGATTTAACCCAAAGCCGGGGTGTGATCGATTCGCTGAGCCTGCGATTACTGCACAGTGATTTTATACTGCACCAAAAGCTCAGCCCGCCTGGTGGTTTTGCACGCCTTGTTTTCGATGTCTTGGAACACACTCGCTGCGAATCACTATTACCAGAAACGCACTTGGGCTTGCGTGCAAACCTTGATGCCGCGTTTATGAATTGGTGTATTGAGGCACACGGAAACGGCTTTTGTGATAGCGATTTGGGCATTTTGTTGTATACCGTGATTCATATGGCGCGCGCAAGGCTTATTGGTACCTTCGAAGACGAGACTGCCGAGGCACTAATTGAAGCCACGCGAGCGAACCTTGGACCGGTTTTGGGAAAATCGCTGTACCAGTTGAAAAACGTTAAAGCTGACCAAGCCGCCTTTGCAGTTTACGCCACCGAAATTGCAAACGAGCTGGCGGAGATGGTTGCAGATGCCAGCGCCGATGCTGACGATTCAGTCAAGCTCAAAGAAGGTCATTCGGTCATCCTGCCACCAGATTGGAACGACAGCGATATCGATGCCGAGATCGAATCTGTGGGTGTAGGTGCATCGACAACAACGGATATTTCACAAGCCGACCTAACCGCACTTGGTGATTACCATATCTACACCGATGAATTCGATCAGCTTGTTGAAGCAAACGCTTTATTACGAAATGAAAAGCGCTATGAGTTGCGTACCAAACTCGATCAGTTAGTTAAATCACAAGCCGTGAGTGTGACCAGATTAGCCAGAGAGATGCAGGCCCTGTTTGCCAGACCTGAACATGATGGTTGGCTGTTTGCTCAGGAGGAGGGCCTTATCGATGCAAGACGCCTGGCACAGCTGGTTAGCAACCCGGAATACCATCAGGTGTTTGTTCAAGATCGTGTGCAGTTGCAAAGTAATGCGGTGGTGAGTTTTCTGATCGATAACTCTGGTTCGATGAAACGCCAGCGATATGAAGCTGTAGCGGTGTTGATGGACACCTATGCTCGTGCGCTCGATCTGGCAGGAGTGCAAACCGAAGTGCTTGGATTCACCACGGCCGACTGGAACGGCGGTAAGGCTATGCAAGCCTGGCGCAAAAGTGGTCAAACTGAGCATCCGGGTCGCATGGGCGAATTGCTCCATGTGGTTTATAAGTCAGCTGATGATGCGTGGCGCCGGTCCCGTGGTTCGATGGCCTGTTTGTTAAGTACCCAACATTTTCGTGAAGGAGTTGATGGGGAAGCGCTGATTTGGGCCTATCAACGATTAAAAGCACGGCAAGAGCCCAATCGTTATCTTGTCGTTATCTCTGATGGCGCTCCGATGGATGCAGCCACACAGAACACTAATCGGGTTGGCTTTCTGGAAGATCATCTGGCTAGTGTGGTGAAGTATATTGAGGCCGACCAGGCGATAAACCTGGGTGCGATCGGTATCGACCTGGATATGAGCGATTCGTTTAGCAATTCTGTGTCACTTGATCTGGGTGGAACCCTCGGTCAGGCAAGCTATCGGGTACTACACAGCTTGTTTAATGTATCATCTGCTTAATGTTTTAACGCCACAGTGCACGTCATTACCCATGCAGGACCAATACAGCTTTAAAACCATCGAATCGCAGGTTCAATCAGTCTGGGATGCGAATCAGGCCTATGTTGTCACCGAAGACACAAGCATGCCCAAATACTATTGCATGTGCATGTTTCCGTACCCCAGTGGCAGTCTGCACATGGGTCATGTTCGCAACTACACCATTGGTGATGTGGTTTCGCGATACAAACGTATGCAGGGCTTCAACGTACTTCAGCCAATGGGTTGGGACGCGTTTGGATTGCCTGCTGAAAATGCTGCTATTAAGAACCAGACGGCACCAGCCACATGGACGTACGCGAATATCGAGGAGATGCGTGAGCAATTACAAAAGCTCGGTTTTGCCTACGACTGGACTCGCGAGTTAGCTACCTGCACACCCGAATACTATCGCTGGGAGCAGTGGTTTTTCACCAAATTGGTTGAAAAAGGTCTGGCCTATAAGAAAATGGCCATCGTCAACTGGGACCCAATTGAGCAAACGGTTTTGGCTAACGAGCAAGTCGATGCGGAAGGTCGAGGCTGGCGCTCTGGTGCATTGGTTGAGCGTCGTGAGATTCCGCAGTGGTTTTTAAAAATAACCCAATACGCCGAAGAATTATTGGACGAGATCGACAAGCTTGAAGGCTGGCCAGATGCGGTTCGTACCATGCAACGCAATTGGATTGGGCGTTCTGAAGGTGTGGAGTTTGATTTTGCGGTCGATGGGATGGATGACGTGATTCGTGTCTACACGACTCGACCCGACACTGTAGCGGGTGTTACTTACATGGCTGTGGCGGCCGAGCATCCGTTGGCTCGCAAAGCGGCGGCATCGAATAATGAGGTTGCTGCATTTATCGAAGAGTGCGGCAAAACCGGGACCAGTGAGGCCGTTATGGAGAAGCTGGAAAAACGCGGAATCCCGTTGGGCCTGGAAGCAATCAACCCCGTGTCGGGTGAAAAAATCCCGGTGTTTGCGGCTAATTTTGTATTGATGACCTATGGCACCGGTGCGGTGATGTCTGTGCCAGGGCACGATGAACGCGATTATGAATTTGCCAAAAAATATCAGCTGCCAATCAAGCAGGTCGTTCAATCGAGTACGTCACCAATAGACATAGAAGCCGAAGCGTTTACCGACAAAGAAAATACAGTATCAATAAATTCTGGTCAGTTCGACGGGCTCGACTATAAAGCCTGTTGCGATGCCACATCCGACTTTTTAGTCGCCAATGCTGGTGGTGAGCGTAAAGTTAATTATCGTATTCGTGACTGGGGCGTATCACGGCAGCGGTATTGGGGATGCCCGATTCCGATTATTTACGATAAAGATGGCAATGTTCATGTTGTGCCAGAGGAAGATTTACCAGTAAAGCTGCCAGAAGATGTTGAATTTGTAAGCAGTGGCTCACCAATTAAAGATGATCCGAACTTTATCAACACAACCGTCCCAGGCACTAACGAACCTGGTACGCGTGAAACTGATACGTTTGATACTTTCTTTGAGTCGAGCTGGTACTACGCACGGTATTGCTGCCCTGATGCTGATGCCATGGTGGATGAACGCGCGAATTACTGGTTACCGGTTGATCAATATATAGGCGGTGTTGAACATGCGGTTATGCATTTGTTGTATGCCCGGTTTTTCCACAAGCTGATGCGTGATGCAGGATTGTTAACATCAGATGAACCATTCAACAACTTGTTAACGCAAGGCATGGTTATCGCAGAAACCTTCAGCCGAAAAGATGAATCTGGTAAGCCGGTTTATTACAATGCAAAGGAACTGGAGCTGGACTACGATAACAAAGGTCGCATTAGTGCAGCTACACTCAAAAGCGATGGCAAGCCGGTTGATGTGGGTCGTATTGAAAAAATGTCGAAGTCCAAGAACAATGGTGTCGACCCCTTAGAGATGATCGATCGCTACGGTGCAGATACCATGCGATTGTTCTCGATGAGCGATTCTCCACCGCATCAGTCGCTGGAATGGAAAGAGGGTGGTGTTGAGGGCATGCACCGGTTTTTGAAACGTGTGTGGCGTGATGTGGGTTCTGTTGATGAAAGCTTTCGTGATAAAGACATTGAGCAAGACGAATTAAATAGTGATCAAAAAGCCTTGCGTCGCAAGACCCATGAAACCATTGGCAAAGTCTCCGATGACATAGAACGGCGTTTTACGTTCAACACAGCCATAGCATCAATGATGGAGTTGTTCAATGAGGTTGCCAAATTTGAAGATCGCTCAGACACGGGCAAAGCGGTAGTACATGAAGCCTATAGTGCGTTGGTCAGATTACTAAGTCCATTCACTCCTCACATAACACATGAGCTTTGGGCGCACCTTGGTTATCAAACAGCTTTAATCTCAGAGGCCTGGCCAGAGGTAGATGAGGAAGCGTTAGTGCGTGATACCTTGTCTTTGGTGGTTCAGGTTAACGGCAAACGCCGTGCAAATATCGAAGTTGCCGCCTCAGCAACTAAAGACGATTGTGAAGCGGCCGCGCTTGCCGAGGATGCTGTGCAGAAACACGTAGATGGTAATACCGTTCGAAGAGTGATTGTGGTGCCAGGGAAGCTCGTTAATATCGTAGCCAACTAGTGGTCCATCCACTTGATACATTCGGGTTCAGAGGGGGCCGCCTGAGG
>CAYTJF010000008.1:27281-49377 GCA_964437945.1 uncultured Granulosicoccaceae bacterium | reverse complement strand
ATTGATGCCATGCGTAACTGCGCCTCGGTTTTTTCAGGATCGTCTTGATTTGGAAAGTAGAACGCATCGCCACCTGTGTCCAGCGCCGGGATTAACCCAAGACCAGGCAAGCAGTCGTATTCAACACCTGCAGTTTGCTTAGGATCGCCACCAATAATACGGCTAACAATTACCGGGCGTGCGACTCCACCTGAATCCGCAATAGCACCGTCTTTCCAAGTATCGCCACCAGCGTTGAATGCATCAGCGAACACTTTATACCGCTGCAGCCTCACCGCCAGATGTCCGCCAATGTGTCATCTCAAGCTCTGTTGCTGATACTGAATTTGCTGCACCACAAAGATGCGGAAGCTATTACCGCAGCGACCATATTTTGTCTTAACTTCATCAGTTTCCTCTCCATTTGGTACTAATCGAGTATAAATTTATAAAGCCGACGGGGCCCATTCACTACCAGAAGCAAGTGAGATCGACCAACACGTAAACGACTGTTGGTTACTTTACACGCTGATTTTTTTACTCAAAGAAAAAATGCCTGCAAATCACAAATATGTCAGCTGAAACAGGCTTTACACCGGCGTAAACTGTCGACAAAAAAACCAAGGCAAGCTGGAATATCAACCGTGTATCAGACAGTCTCGTCCCTGGACAAAAATCCTCCCGACTGACGAGCCCAAAGCTGCGCATAGAGCTGGCCTGCTGCAATAAGCTCATTATGAGTACCCTGCTCGATAATGTGCCCTTCATCCATGACAATGAGTCTGTCCATCATTGCGATGGTGGATAATCGGTGAGCGATGGCAATAACCGTTTTGCCTTGCATCAGCGACGATAAATTGTCCTGTATGGCGGCTTCAACCTCACTGTCTAACGCCGATGTCGCTTCATCAAGAATCAAGATGGGCGCATCTTTTAAAAACATACGAGCAATTGCGATACGTTGTCGCTGGCCTCCAGACAACTTGACACCTCGCTCACCCACTTGAGCGTCATAGGCTTTCAAGCCTTTGGCATCAACCAGATCTTGTATAAATTCATGTGCGTTCGCCCGTTCGGCCGCACTGACAACTTCATCGTGAGTAGCATCGGGTCGACCGTAAGCTATGTTGTCGAATACCGAGCGATGCAACAGTGCTGTGTCCTGGGTAACCACTCCAATTTTCTGGCGTAGCGATTCCTGCGTTACAGACCTTATATCGACTCCATCAACAGTAATTAAACCAGATTCAACGTCGTATAAACGCAACAGCAAATTGGTCAGCGTGGTTTTTCCAGCACCACTGCGACCAACAAGACCAATTTTTTCCCCACCACTGATGTCTAACGACATGGCATCAATGGCACCAGAATCGCGCCCGTAGTGAAAACTGACCTGATCAAATTTTATTTGACCACGCGGAACAACTAATGGCTTTGCATCTGGAACATCTTTTACATTATTGTCGCGAGAGATCATTGTCATGCCGTCATAGACAACACCAATGCTTTCAAACAATGCAGATAACTCCCACATAATCCATTGCGACATACCTTGCAGTCGCAGGACCAGCCCAACACCGACAGCCACTGCGCCCACACTTATACCGCCATTCACCCACAAGGCGATGGAAAGCGCACCAACGCTGAACAATAAAACCCCATTAAGCAGTTCCAACCAGGTAATCAGCAGCGTGCTATATCGCATTTGCGGATGCACGGTGTCGAGAAACAAGTTCATGCTGTCCTTTGCATATTGCTCCTCACGCCCACTATGGGCGAACAGCTTGACAGTCATGACATTGGTATAACTGTCGACAACGCGACCGGTCATCTCTGAGCGGGCATCGGCCTGAAGCCGGGAAATCGCCTTCATCCGAGGGAGATAGTATTTCAGCAGCGTTCCATAAACTATAAGCCAGATTAGAAATGGCAAAATTAACCAAAAATTAAGTGATGCCATAAGAACAATCGCGGAAATAAAATAGGCACCGACATAAGTTAATGTGTCGAGCACCTTCATGACCGTTTCACGTATTGCAAGCGATGTTTGCATTACCTTGGTGGCAACACGACCGGCGAATTCGTCTTGAAAAAAAGAGTAGCTCTGACCCAGCATGTATCGGTGTGCGTGCCAGCGAATCGCCATTGGGTAGTTGCCGAGGATCGCCTGATGCAAAAACAATGAGTGTATAAAACCAGCCAGCGGCAGTAAAACCAAAACGATCAGTGTTATCCAAATTAATTTTCCCGACTCATCAGCTAAAAACGTACTGCGATCTGAGGTGCTCAGCCAATCAACAAGGTTACCTAAGTAACCAAACAAACTCACTTCCAATATTGAGATGATCGCCGTGAGTACCATAATGGTTAGCAACCAGGGCCAAACGCTTCGCGAGTAGTGCCATAGAAAGGGCATCAATTTGCCTGGAGGTCGCGTTGCAGGTACCGACGGGAACGGCTCCACAAACGATTCAAACAATGAAAATAGACGCATCAGAGATAAACTCTAGTGTGGTGTAACAGACAAACTACAGACTTGAACTTCCAAAAGAACTTCAAGACATGGCCAACGAATCCAGCTGAAGCCAAATATAAATTAGCACACCAGCGACAACAAGCGTAAAGCCGGAGCTAACCAGTCCGGCAAAACGCGAACTCAACCAACCAAGCATACCCAGTGACAACACAAACAGGCTTAATGCAATAGTTGCACTGGTTGTTCCGATGAATCGAATATGCGAGACGCGTTCGACCAGTGCTGCAGGGATTTCCGTTTTTCCTGCAAGTTCAATTGTCAGACGCACATCAACATAGAGTGCGACAACAAACAGCAACGAAGATAAAACTGAAAGCGCGAACGCGAACTGGGCGACACCTGTACGCATACCATGACGAAGAATGTGCAGCGCCGATGTCATAGCAAACCCTGCCAACAGTCCGCTAAGAAAAGCAACCTGCCCTGTTTGTAGCTCTAAAAGTTCACGCACAGTTTTAATTAATGTCCGGTGCAGCTGGCAATGCCGAGCTGGAGTGATTTATATGGTTGACTATGTTGGTAAAAAAGATGGTGCTCATGCCCATACAAATATCCACCAGATTTTCATCGCTAAACCCAGCACTGCGTGCATCGTCGAGCACGCTCTGTTCTAGTGCGCCTGGTTGATTGAACAACGATAATACCATTCGCACAATAACATCGAATCGAGTATTGCCAGTCGGTTTGCCCTGGCGAATCAGTATTTGGTCGCTCTGCTTAATACCAGCCTTCTTGGCCTTGAAACTATGAATAGACAGACAATATTCACATTGTGTCAACTCGCTGACGAGCAATTTGATACATTCCAGCTCTTGCTCGTTCAAAGAACCGTTTTGCAAAGCCGCTTCCATACCCAGGTAGGCAGCAATGGCAGGCTCACTATTGGCAAACTGCAGGTAGATCTCAGCCACAGTACCGTTTTGGCGTACAGGTTCCAGTGCCGACAAAGTGGTATCGGACAGGGCAGATTCTTTGCATGTTGACAGACGGCTCACGATAGCATTCACTCCAGTTTGACTTTCAACATTATGCACCAAGGTTTGTACAAGCTAACTGAAAAACTGATTACCAGAATACTATCCTGGTGGGTGAAGCCCGATGTACTACCTGTCGAACCGCAAACTCTGCTCGACCCGAATCTACCAGTCTTATATGTGCTTGAAAAAGGCGGACTGGCTGATCGAGCCGCGTTGAGTCTGGTATGCAATCAACTCGGACTACCAAAGCCCACCAGCCCCCTATCCTATGGTCGAGCCATGGAATCCAGCTCTGTCGATGTGCTCAGGCACCGGCGTGGTTTCATGTTTTGGCGAGCTCGGCCAGTCAATTCCCAACGTCTGCAACGGCTGATAAACACGCGTCTGAACGACTCGGCAGGTGAAATTCAAATCGTACCAGTAGCGGTGTACTGGGGACGCGCTCCCGACAAAGAACAATCTCTTTGGTCGGTATTTTTTAGCGAAAACTGGCAAATTGGCGGGCGTGCTCGTAAATTAGTTGCCACCCTGATCTATGGACGCGACACACTGCTGGCGATCAGCGAGCCCCTGTCGATGGATACACTTGTTGATAGCGAATCTGATTCGGCTCAAGCTACCCGAGCAAATGCAAACCTATCGATCAAGCCAACCAAACCGACAAGTCCAGAGCTTTTGCAGCGCAAGCTCTCCAGAATATTGCGAGTGCATTTTCGACACAGGCGCATTGCTACGCTTGGCCCCGATCAATCGCATCGTCGCATGTTGGTCAGCCATGTTATGTCAGACCCTGGCGTGCGTGAAGCTATTCAAACCACAGCACTTGAAGAAAATAAAAAGATCGAGCGTGTACAGGCACGAGCGAACAAGTACGCCTTGGAAATAGCGGCCGATGTGTCGTACCCCACTGTACGCGTTCTGCACAGACTGATGAACAGGCTGTGGACCGAGCTTTATGACGGTGTAAAGTTATCGGGTATTAATCGTTTGAAGTCTGTCGCTGACGGACGAGAAATCGTGTACGTTCCCTGTCATAGAAGTCATATCGACTACCTGCTGCTGTCCTACATTTTGTATATTAACGGTTTTTCATTGCCTCACATTGCTGCTGGTATCAATTTGAACCTGCCAGTTGTTGGCGGGTTGCTTCGACGTGGTGGTGCGTTCTTTCTACGCCGTAGTTTTTCCGGAAACAAACTCTATGCAGCGGTGTTTAACGCCTATCTGAAGGAAATACTCCAGCGCGGTCATTCGCTTGAGTACTTTGTTGAAGGTGGGCGTAGTCGCAGCGGACGCTCGTTACCGCCGAAAGGTGGCATGCTTGCCATGACGGCACATGCCTATCTACGCAACCCACGCACCCCGGTTGTATTCATTCCTGTGTACTTCGGATACGAACGATTGCTAGAAGGTCGCGCGTTCACCAGTGAACTGGCTGGTGGAAAAAAACAAAAAGAAAGTGTATTTGCGCTATTAAAATCCTTGAAAACCTTGCGCGAAGAATACGGGAACGTCTACGTCAATTTTGGCAAGCCAATCGAACTTGATGCATTGCTTGATCGACACCGTACAAATTGGCAATCGGAGAACATAGAGTTAACGCGACCTGATTGGTTAACTGCAGTGATTGACGATCTGGGTGAAAATATCATGCAGAATATTAATGATGCTGTCTGTGTAACGCCAATCAGCTTGCTTGCCATGGGCCTGCTTTCTACCAATCAGGGAATTCTGGGTGAATCAGATCTGATTGATCAGATGAAGGTGTATCACAAACTATTCACATCAAGTGCAGTAGGTACAACTGCCGTAGTACCGCAGATGGATTTTCCGGATGCGATAGAACACGGCAAGAAGCTTGGGTTTATCCAATCAAGTGACGATCCACTTGGCGCTCTGTTATCCATCCGTCCAGGCATGGCAGCACCAATGATGTACTTTCGCAACAACGTTCAACACTTGATCACCGTCCCTGCCCTGCTTAGCTGCTGTTTTGTCAGTAGCTCAAAACGATCACACTCGCAATTATTGCGCTTAGTGCAGTACGCGTTGGGTTTTTTACAAAACGAGCTGTATCTGCCACCGCAATCACCCAAACTCGCACTTGAAGATGCACTGGATGCTTTAATGGCCTGTGATCTGATCAGTCGCATTGATGACAGCAAAGGCGACATACACTATCGGCGAGCCAGCGGAGGGTCAATTGAGGCTGTTTCACTGATTCGTTTGTCCGAAGCGGTAATGCCTGCATTGGAGCGCTATTTTCTAGCCGCAGCATTGCTGGTGCAAAGCGGTGAGTCGGGAATTTCCATTTCTACACTGGCAAACCAATGTCAGGCCTGTGCGGAGCGCCTTGCCTTAACACACGGCCGAGATACAAGTGAACTTTACGACAAACATTTGCATAAAGTACTAATCCAGACACTTAGCGAAACCAATTATGTAGTAATGGACGATAAGACCATTGTGGCTACAACCGAGTTTCTGATGCTGGCTGAAGACACTCGCACATTGGTGTCTGAGCAAATGCGGCATGCGATTGTGCATGCAGCTAGTCATTTTGTATAACTTCAAGTCCCAACAACCAACTCGGAACGGCACATTAAGAAATGTCTCCAAACTAATGACGAATCAACAGCAAAAAATTACCGAAATCGCCGACCCGGCACAGTGATTCTTTCATTCATAATCGATGAGTGAAACATAAAATCTAGCTGCTGTAAAATTTGAGAACATGTTCATAAATAACTGCAACCTGCTTGTTGCAGCATACCTTGGCTTGTGCGTTGCCAACCCGGTGTTTGCCTTTGATGCTCGATCAGCTGGCGTAGGCGGTTCGGCAATCGCCAATGGGTACGGAGTACACGGTGCGTTGGATAACCCATCATCGTTAATACGTCTGCACCGCCAACAACAACACTTTCATATACATTCGGGACTAACTGTCGACATCCAGGACGATGCCGGAATCATCGAGACCGTGATCGACGAAGAAACGCTATTAACTGATTTTGAGCAAGAGATTGATCTACTCAGTAACCAGCTGCTCACTTGCGATATCAACGATATCAGCAATGCCTCAGAAGCAACGTGTTTGGAAAATACGCAAAAACTTGGTGGGCTTGCTACAACCGTATTCAACATTCTTAACCGGGCAGATAATCAACCGATAAAAGCCTCAGCAGCAGCTGAATTTGGTGTTGCGGTATCCACCTGGTCAATTCCTGTAGCGTTGTATTTCCGATATTCAGTCAGTGGCGCAACTATCACCGACTTTGCTGATAACGACCTGAGTTATGTTGATGCCTTTGCTACATCACTTAGCGACGACGTGCTTACTCTGGATGAACTTATCAACAATAGCGATCTTCCGTTCAGCATTTCAGCCGATGGACAAACCCTGAATGTTCAACAACCAGAAGATGTATTGGAATCAGCAGCACAAGGCACCACAGTAGATCGACTACAATTTGGTTTCAGTGTGGCACACAGTGTTCCAATCGCAGGCCTTAATGTCGATATTGGTGTTACACCAAAATACTCAATTTTGACAGCGGCAGGTATCAACACAAGTATAAGCGAGCAATTTATTGATAACACCAGCTCGCTCACCAATCAATTAGAAGACACTGAGATCACTGAGAACACATTTACCGTCGATGTTGGTGCAAGCACTCAGTTGCAAGCCCTGCCCCTGCGACTGTCAGTCGTGGCCAGGAACATGATTAAAGAATCAATAACAATTAACGAGAATATCGATATTGAAACCACGCCGCAGCTTATTGTTGGCAGCGCATTTTCCATTGGCTCGATAACGTTAACTGGTGATATAGCATTAAACGAGGCTAAGGTGGATAACCTGGATACACAAATCACTGCTATTGGCATTGACTACAGTAAAAGATTTTTTGGCGTTCGTGCAGGTATAAGCCATGATAATGCACGCACGGAGAGTGCGACCGGACTCTCATTAGGCGTTAGCCTTGGCCCACTGCATATTGGTGGTCGACTCACAGACCGCCAATCAGCCCAGGCAGGTGCTCAACTGGCTTTCAGTTTTTAATTCACATTTGTTATGTTCGCAACAGCCTGTACCTATCAGCCAAGCTTAAGTGGGCGTCTGATTATCCAGCGCGCCGCGTGCTTCATGGCAGGCTTTAAAGTGGTCGCATCCAGGTGCGTTATCCAGTCACCGGGTGATACCGGTTCACGAAAAAATACGCCAATAGCATTATGGTATTCAGGCAGGCTCCAACGGTAACCCTGCACGTATCCACGCGCAGAAAAACTGCTAACACCCTTAAATAGTTCAGCACGTCCGATGCAGTTGACCACTATGGTTCCACCTGGATTTAATGCGTTATCGAGTTTTTCTGTCCAAGCGCTGTCTAAAGGTTGTACGCGTTGTGGTTCGTTGTCAGTGTGTCCAAACAGATCATCGATTATTAAATCGAAGCCTTCTCCTGAATATTGATTTAGCCATTCAATAGCATCTGCATGGATAATGTCTACGTTTGGCTGCGTTACACCGAACCAGCGCCTGGACACTTTGATATGCACGGGATCGATTTCAATAGCCTGCAAATAGTCAAAATCCACCAGAGTCTGAAGTTGTCGTACACCTGCCCCACCGCCAAGACCCAACAACAGCACACGTTTGCATTGTGACGCTGGTCGATACAGGCATGGCAGACTCATACAATCCCAGACAGCGCCGGCAAATGGCCGCTTTGGATTCCACTGGCTGTGAAATACACCATTGCTGTACAAGCGCACCGAATGCCCCGCCTTTCGCACTGAATAGTGCGTACCGTCACTGGTTGTTTCCCACAATAAGCTCATGGGCGGGTTTGTAGTCGATTGATCGTCATTTAAGTATTGTAAAACAAGGCGGTGTGATACAGACAGCCTCTATCACCAACCCATTCACTATGGCACACTTTACCTATGAACCAAAGACTTTGCCGATGGCGTGCGCACTGGATAGTCGCACTTTGCATAGTGCTAAGCGCCTGTGCAGAAAAACGGCCTGAGCACAGCCAGCTCTCCAAAGCACCACCACCAGCAACACTAAAAGCCGTGACTTCAACGGTACATCAAAGTCGTCTCAGCACTCGCGCCCGCATTAACTACTCCGATCTTGTCGCTTTGGCAGAGCAGGAAGTACCAGCTGAGCATACCGACGACGGTAGTCAAAAAATCTGCAAGAAAGTGATTGCGTTAAAAATGTGCGGCACGGCGAGATGGGCGTACACCGTTGCACGTGAAGGCCAGATTCAGATCTCTGGCCAGGATGATTTCGTCATCATCAATGTGCCCATGCGTTTTTTTGGCGATGCAGGCATACGTGGCGATGTGGCCAAAGTGCTGAATATTGACTCTATGGATTTCTATGGAGCACTCAATGCACAACTGCGTTTAAAAATTGATGTAAACGAAAACTGGTGTCCTGGCCTGACTGCCAAAATGAGCTACCAATGGACCCAGGAACCCCGCCTGGAATGGGTCGCCGGCATTGACATTAACTTGAAAGACAAGGCAGACAAAGCGATCAGGAAGCAGTTAGCAGGATTGGAACAAAGAGCATTGGATGCCATAGATTGCAATCAATTTCGCGAATCGATGCAAGCGCAATGGAAACCACACAACATCCCGCTGGAGCTACCGGACAACAATGCTATGTACTTGAACATTGTGCCAAACCGATTTTCATTCTCCGGGGTCAGAACCGAATCAGACAAGCTTGGCCTGGCATTTACCCTGGAAGCACAAACCAGCGTGCAAAGCACCATACCGGCAACAGAACCACAAGCATTGCCAGCACTGACACGAAGCGAGTACGTACCTGGCAACACACAATTTAATGTACTCATTCGAGCAGCGTACTCACAACTGACAGCACTAGCCGATCAACATTTAACTGGAAGAGAATTTACTGAATCCAGTGCTGCAGGCAACGTATCAGTCACGATTAACAGCGTTATTTTGTCTGGCAATCCTAATGGCATTACCATGAACCTTGCATTCAGCGCTATGCTTCCCGGCAAAAAAATACCTGTTCCTGGCACAATTTACCTAACTGCCACTCCGGTTCTGGATGCGTTTGAGCAAACGGTACGGCTAAATAACATTTCGCTAACGAACGTTCTTGACAGTACTTTGTGGAACACGCTCGCCACTGTTTTCAACAAAAAGATCATCGCTGAGTTAGAAGACAAAGCCGTTGTTGATCTTGGGCCTGAGCTGGCCAAACTTTCCACCACACTGGAAGCTCAGCTGGCTGACCCGGCGCGAACGGCCGGGCTGAATCTGGGCACGCCCGAAGTCAATGTCGTTTTGGAGTCGCTGGTGCCGGAACAGGATAATCTGGCAGCCTTGGTCAGGGTTGAGACACAACTGGATATAGAAGTACCCGTAAAAGAGTTGTTTCAAACGCACATCAGGCGCTGATATTGACCAAGTAATGAACTTGGGTAGTTAACTCGAGTGCTAACTTTCGCAGTACTCTACGAACCCAGCACGCGAAGCTTTGCCTGAATAAACTCTTTATGGCGAACGTAAATCAATTCACTAAATTTTCGGATTGTATAATCCTCATAGCGATCTACATCACCATCGGCAGCTGCAACTCGCCACATTTGTTCTATTAGCAGTAGCTTGTTGGCACGATCAAAATGCTCGTTGACCATCCGTATATGCTCATGCAGCGATATCGTGCTGTCAGCGTCAACCATGGCATTACTTACGATGGAGTCTATTTCTTCGCCCGGCAATGACGAAGATTGTTTCAAGGCATCGCGAATCGATGTAAGCTCTGCATCATCGAGGTTGTGATCAGCACGCGCAATTTCCACTAACAGCGCTGCGCTGACCCGCTCAACATCAGCTGAGCCCCCGGTAACTGAAAGTGATTCAAACTCAGACTCAGATTCGGGTTTTGCGGCAGTTATACGACTAATCCATTGGTTAAACATACTAGTTCAAATTACTGTTAAGTTCTGTTGGACACTGTGGCAGCAAGATAGGTTCCGGATATCGAGTTTGTTCAATTCGATACATCGGCTTTGGCTTTACACACAAGCTAAGGTTCTACGTTAACCTTGTCATCCCACGTTCTTTTTACGATACGGACAATTCGTTCATTATCAATCTGTATTGGTAATTGAACACTTTCGAGTGCAACAAACTCTGACGCATTCCACTGACCAACCAGAAATCTGAAGACAAAACTGGCCTCTATCCCCATACGAAGATCGTTGATAATTAAATCATCTCCCTCACGACTGGCTGATATCATGCCATTGGCAAACCAATCTAATTGCGATATCGGCCAGTGCGCAAACTGTTCTTCAATATCTTTCCTGTTACTTTCGTAGGATGCAAACTGAATATGTTTGTGTTGATCGAGCAGTGAGTAAAAACCCTCGTGGTAATGCGCACCGTCCATCGACACCACCCTCCAAAGCAAAGAAAATGGCGATGGCGCAACCAACACATTATTGCTGCCCAGCTGTTGACTTTGCAGTGATTGTACGCCTATCGACCTCACGTGTTGTTGGATGGCGAGTGTAAGCCCTAAATAGGTTGTGCTCACCACTAGCCCGGTCAACACTGCGCGTCGAGCTGCCAGGCGGTTTCGATAAGCCACAATCAACCCGATAATCAATGGCAAGGTATAAAGCGGATCGATTATAAATACCGACCCCCATGCAACAGGCCGAACCGGGAGCGGCCAGAATAATTGTGTGCCGTATACTGTAAAACCATCCAGAACAGGATGCGTAGTCAAAACCAGAAAAACACACCAAAACCAGTTTGCATAGCGAGGGGTTTGCGGGTCTGATGCCGATAATGCAACCCCAGAAACCCATCGCCGAGGAAAAGCGAGATTTAAGAACCACGCGAGAAACGGACTCACTGCACCAAGCACCAACAGAGAATGACTCCAACTACGATGAAAGGTGTAGCTGGCAACCGCATCTGTGTAGTGAACCAGTACATCAAGATCTGGCAAGGTACCAAGCAAACCACCCACTAAGATGGCTTTGCGGCCAAGTTGACGCCCAAGTGTCAGCTCACCGATGGTTGCGCCAAGAACAAATTGCGAGACCGAATCCACGTCAGCGTTAATATGCTGACTTAGTCGAGATAAAAAGTCTCAGGGTGCACAACATTATCTGTTTGCATCATTTCCATGAACTGAGGACGCGGCAGCTGTGCATCTGTCGGCTCTGCTGTTTTGGCTTGAAAACCAGACGCAATAGCCGTAACGGTCTTTTGATTATCGCACCAGTGAACCTGGTTAGCCATCGGCTCAGCACTCCCAAATCCACTGTCCATAAAATTCGTCAACGCTGGCGTTACGTTCATAACTAATTCAGCTGCTGCGCGCGCACGCACATTAACCAGCGGGTCAGCCAGACGATTTCGCTGCCCCCACGCAACAAGTAGTTCGTCGCAGCCATAGCTGTCTTCGTTCAAGGGTTTTTGAGTGAACCCAACATTGGTTAAGGCGCCATAGTGATGGCCCATCATAACGCCTTCAACCAGCTGAGCCAGATCTTCGTACTGTGATGAGTAGCTATAGAACTGAATCGCCCCATCGGCCGCCATCAACGCTCCCATATCGGCCGAGCCTGTTGATTGCTGTGCATCGGACGCCGCATTCCCACGATACCTGACTTCGGCAAATTCACGCAATGTGTCACTGTAAAGTGGATGCATTGCTTGCAACTTATTCGACAGCCATTCATCGCGATTGCTATCGATTGATTCGAATATCGATAAATCAGGATTCAGACTCGCGATGATGCTTCTGGGCATAAAATCAGTCGCGTGTGCCAGTTCGTGAAACAATAGTCGCTGCAGCGGAAGCTTTATGTCTTCAATCGGTCGTACAGGATCATCTTCAAAACTGTAATACGGCGCATAGCGGCTGCCATCTGCATTCGACAGACGACTTAGAAACCAGAATTGTAAGTCTTCACCGAAGTCAATTCGAAAATCCTCTTCTTTTGAGATACTGCGTTTTTCATCCAGCGTTGTCCAAAGATACACAGGGTCGAGTTGTATTGCGCCATTGAGCCTGGTGTAAAAGGACGGTCTTACTTTACTGCCTATCAAAATTGCCGTAGATGAGGAAAACAAGGTTAATAAGGATTCGGGAGAGTCGCGTAGCACTTGTTCAAAGCGCAAGCCCATCCAATTGTGGGTGACAAGCACGCGGTCCATAACTTGATCGACAGACGGCGTTGTAACACCATTGCCAATCAGAGGTAATTCATTGAGCGTGCACGATTCTGCAACGGTATTGACAAGCACACACTTGTTTAAGACACCAGCATGCGGACTTGAGTTGCGGTAAGCGAAAGCTGTTTCAGTTTCACGAATATCGTATTCGTCTGCATTGCTACCACCACTGCAGCCCATAATGGTGCTTATAACAGCAGCGACTACCACACCAAAAATGGTCTTGTTGCGACCTGATACAACGATACTCATTCGCAATCATCCCAAGCAACTGCAGTTAGTTAACGCGAATATCCACCCTTCTGTTGCTGGCGCGACCTTCGACTGTGTCATTGACTGCAATTGGTCGTGTTTCACCAAAACCGCGCACGGCCATTCGTGAACGGTCAACCCCTCTATTTTCCAAATACCGCCTAACACTCTCGGCTCGATCGATGGACAGTTTTTGGTTGTAGCTCTCCGATGCAATCCAGTCGGTATGTCCTTCGAGCACGATATTGGTATTGGACGAGCCCAGAACAGTTGCAATCTCATCAAGTTTGGTAGCGGCAAGTTGCGATATATCTGACTTGTCAAAAGCGAAATTTATCGTTGGAACACCAGCAAAGTTTGCTGCAGCAGGCGGATCTTCAACAACTTCAGGTGGCTCAACATCAGGTACTGCTGTGACTTGGGGCGCTGAAACAGCTGGCAAAGCTGCTGCCGCCACTGGTAACACAGACCTGACTTTTCCGAACCGTTTCACAAGACTCAGTGAACCGTAGTGCTGGTCGGTATCCAGCGCTCTGTACTCGCCACGAACCGCGAATCCGTTTCTAAACCCATACTCGGCACCTAATCCCAGAGCCAGGTGTGTGCTGTGGTTCACTTTGTAATCAACATTAGATGAGTCTGCAGATATACCACCCACGCCAACCCGGCTAAACAGAGAGAGACCTTCCCGCGTACCCATACCAGAGCGTTGCGATCGTGCTCGAAAACCAGAGCGGCTGTTGTAAATGTAACCAATTGCACTCAAGCCGAACACTTTATACTCAATGTCTCCTATCTCAGAGCCAAGAAACGCAATGTCGGCAGAACCCAAATCAGCATAATAAAGCTCTGCCGAAAGTCGACTGGTAAAGTCGTAACCACCAACAATGTGGAAACCTGAGGCCGTATTCGAACTGACAGTGAGGCTCTCATTAGGTGTTTTCGGTTCCAGCATAGTGGCTCCGCCGCCAATACCGATATAAGCTCGCCGGGTAAACTCCGTAAAAGACTCATCTGCCTGCGCAACGACCAATGCCCCACCACCAACTATCATGGTTGATGCTAGTACGGCAATTTTTCGACTGGTGTTTGGTGTGCGGCTGCCAATGTTGTGCCTGATTAACCAGGTTGAGCCGGTTATGGCAACTTTGCTCTTTATATTTTGCCAGCACCAGTTACTTTTTTGCCAAATGAACCTAAACGATGTCATGTAGGCAATTTTTCGACTTAACTTTTTCACACGACCGGGCCGGTTGTGCCTGACCAATCTCGTCGAACCAGTTGGTGTGATTCTATTTCTGATGCGTTGTACAAAGCCAACCTGGTTGTGCTTTGCCAGCCTCGATGCTCCCAAAAGAGCGATCTTACGGTCAAGATCTCGCAACGATTGCGTGCAGATGTGTTTGACAAATCTCATTTGATCACTCCAAAGGCTGAAGCTCGTCGCGTACGAAATACTCGTCGCGCAGCAACCATAAAAGTGAGAATCAAGAATGAGAAGAGCGATGAACCACCCAACGCCGAACCTTCCACACCGACTTCAATCGTCAGGTTGTCACAGTTGCATTCGACAAAATCATTCACCCCATTTTCGTTCAGATCAGCGAACCTAAGCACTTCGACCGAAACCGTTCCGGTGCTTTGTGTTCCATCAGCATCTTCAATAATGTATAGAAACGAATCCGTACCGATGAAGCCGAAATCTGGGGTGTAGATAAGCTCGCCAGTTTCTGGATCTACAGTGATGGTGCCGTTTTGTGATTCTGGCGTACCAACGATCGTCAGGCCGCCGCCCGAGGCGTCTGTATCGTTCATCAATACATCGATACGAACATTCTCATCGCCTTGATTTATTGTTATCGCATCCGGATTTGCAACCGTTTCAGCATCTGCATCATCATTCTGAATCCCGCCATCAGTACCTGCGTCGACGTCAATTGCACCCGCATCCGGGTCGCCAGTACCTGCATCGACGTCAGTTGCACCCGCATCAGGGTCACCGGTACCAACATCAACGTCAGTCGCACCTGCATCCAGATCACCGGCATCAACATCAACGTCAGTCGCACCTGCATCCAGATCACCGGCACCAGCATCGACGTCAGTCGCACCTGCATCCAGATCACCGGCACCAGCATCGACGTCAGTCGCACCTGCATCCAGGTCACCGGCACCAGCGTCAACGTCGCTTGCACCTGCGTCTAAATCGCTCGCGCCAGCATCCGTACCCTCGGTTGGGCCGGTCTCGCTAACAACGCCAAAGGTCACACCATCCGCATCGTTGCCTTGAATAACAATCATTGCAGGATTGCCTTCAGAAACCACCTCCAATGCCGGAGGAAAATCTGCATCTGACTCATCTAGCTCCAGAAAAAAAATGCCGTCCTCTAAACCCGGTATGCGAAATTCTCCGTTAGCATCCGAGTTAAACTCTGGACCCAGCTGAGTATCCTCGTCTGGCTCAAATACGCCACTGTCGTTGGTATCCTCAAAAAGCGTTAGGCTTATGTCACCTATACCAGCTTCATTTCCATCCTGTTGTCCATTACCATTTTCATCTTTGAAAATTGCGCCCGTGGCAATACTCAGTCCGCTACCAAGGTAATACCCAGCGACGCCACCGTAAATATCGGGCCCATCACCAAACACAATATCTTTATCGTTGGTGTCATTTGGAAAAGTGGTTACATTGGTCAGTGTGTGAATACCTGGGTCGACATCATCTGCAAAATAAGAAAACCCGTAGTAAACCTGGCCTGCGTCTATTCCTAATTTGTCCAGGGAAACAAAGGCCATTCCGACCGGCTCTGTCGAATCTCGCAGGAATGACGGGAAGCCTTGTGGCGACAATGAGTTGTTCTGGAAAAAGGCATAGTTGTGGCGTAAATTGGTAATGCCATAACAAACATTCTCAGCTGAGCAGTTGTTGTTACGGTTAATGAATACCAGTGGTCCGAATGCTGCAGGTTGTCCAAATACATCAACCTCAGTGATGGCTGCAATTTGTAAAGGGTTGTTACCACTTTTCTCCGCTACAACATGCCCACTAAGTGACAACGCAGATGAGGTAAGTGGCGCCAGCACACCGCTATCGTATATATAATCTACACGCTCGACATTTTTCGGATTATCGCCGGTGTTAGAAAACAGGTTCAAGGCACCGCGATTCACGACACGACCAGCAAGCATTGCAGCCATATCGCAGTTACCCGTATCGGATCCATCACTTGGGTAGTTGGCTTTTAGAACTTCACTGGAAGTACCAAGTTTTTCAACAAAAACACCACAGGGATTCCCGGTCGATACACCATTAACGTCGTGTCTTACAATTTCAACGCGATCGGCAGTACCGGCATACTGATAGCTTTGCGCCTCAGCTTCGAACCCCTCCATAATTTGATTTGAGCCCATTCCCCAGCTAAATTTACGACCATCGATGGTGTACTGTGTAGGCGTGCCAGGCTCATCAACAGTTTGTACTTGCGAGACTTCTCCTGCCGCGTTAACTGCAGTTACGAACAAGACGCTACCAAGCATCCCACCCGCAAGCATCCCTCCGGCAAACTTCGCACCCGCGAACTTCCTACTCGCAAACTTCCTACTCGCAATTACAGGCGCCAGGATTTGTCGAGCGGCTCGGCCGACGCTGGCTCGCTGCTGTTTTATGTTATTCATATCGATCTCGTATAGTCGAAACATCAACTTATCCTTAAGTGATAGGACGGAATTGACTAAAATGCCAGAAAAAAGTCGTCAATTGCGTATATAACCTTTTCTAACATTCAAATACCGTTTTCAGCAACGTACATATAACGCAGTTAACTCACTGTGCGTACAAACACTCCCGTGTAACACAACCTCGCGTTACAGCAACGTATCTCTGCTATCACAGGTTATTTCCCCGAATCATAAGAAGAGGATAGCCAAATTGTCAACTATCGCTCGTAAGCAATAGATACACAAGCACTAGTATGCCATCGATTTCGTTAATTGGACAACTTTTGTACTATGGGAATTTAACCATTGTCCAGCCTGGTGCCGTGAATTCACCATCCGAAAGCAAGATTCGTTCATCAAACGGTAAAGAATCGTAGCGTTTAAGAGACTGGCTATCGCTGCGGCCGAATGAGACGCGAAATATGGAGTCGATTGATTTTATCTCGGTCAGATCACCTATGGTCGCTTTATCCGTACCGATGATAATTTGTCTGTAACGAGACTCGCCAGCATAATTTTCTATCCAGCGCTGCATGTCCGGGTACTGTGATTTAAGCGCAAAAGAAGTATCAGCAACGAGCAGCACTCGTTGTGGATTTTTGCTTTTATACCAGTGAGCACCAACCCAACCTACAAAATGCAGCACTAAAAAAAGCGCGAACACCTTTAACCATTTCATTTTGTAATGCTCACATTTCAGAATTGAGCAGGTTGCCGATGCGATAGGACGCCGACTCTGCTTTTGATTCTATATAAGCCCCTTCTGCAAGCGCAGACAATTGCCTTAGCTCATCCGATGTGACTTCATATGCAATTGAGTGTACTGGTATGCCTGACCACTGCAGCATTTCAGATACATCATCAAAGTCCATTCCACGATTTTGCTCACCGTCAGATAAAACGAATATGGTTAATTTATCGTCCGGATGCTGCTGGCGGTGCTCAAGCAATAAATTGGCTGCCACCACGATGGCATCATTAGTCGCGGTTCGACCACTGGCCGAGAGGCTTTCAACAGCGCCAATGAACAATGACTTTTGTTGCACATCGAATTTGCGAACAAATAAGTCGACATTAACTAATTCAGAAAAGGTGACCAGGCCAATGGAGTTATTTTCACTGATCAGGTCTGACGATTCGATCAATGCTTTTTTTAGATTTCTTATCCGCGTGCCATCCATTGAACCAGACACATCAGCAACAAATACTGCCGCAACCGGCCGGCCACCCGATTTTTTCTCTTTCCAGATACCTTGTGCCTGAGCGATTAACGACGCGTCCTCAACAGCATAGGTCGAATCGTAATCGGCATTTTTGCCGAAACCAAATCGAGAAACAACCGATTGTTGTTCGGCAATGAAGCGGGCAAATAATTCGAGGGCTTCGCGTTCGCTGTCATCAGCTTCGGGCGTTGCAAATAACGGACTATCGTGTCGGACACCGAACGGGACGAATTGATACTCTTTCATGCCTTTAACGTTCACCCATGACTGGTGCTCCATAACCAGCGCATCAAGCACACCGCTGCCTTGCGCTGCATCACGCATTTGAATAGTGGTTTGAGCGACAAATGGCACACCTGTTTGAAAAGCCTCAAACGCACTGGCCACATCCGGGCTGAGCATCTGTGATTCATCGCCTTGAGCAAAGGCGTTCAATACTGTGAGTAGAAAATTCAATCCCGTACTTGATTGATACGGATTGGTGTAACCCATCGCAAATGATCCGCTGGAAACATTATTCAGCAGCTTGGGAATATCAAGCTTGCCATCCGTTAAGATCATGTCCGCTTTGGATTTCTTTACGATAATCCCAGCGGTATTGGGTGCAGTGGTTTCAGCAATGGTATCCAGCTGAATACCGTCTGCGCTGAGCATCTCTCCCCACAGCAAATTACTTGGCGAGAAAGCATCTGGAATATACCGACCGGCAAGCATAAACTGAGCACCCAGACCCGAAGCTATTTTTCTAATACTGATAACGGCGGTCTTGCCATTTGAGAGTTTGATCTGCTGACGATTGAAGGTCTCAGCCAATTCAACATAAAACGCATCGCGACCAGTACCAGCCTTCTCAGACGAAGTAAAAATTTCAACCGATTCGATCGACTGGCTGTCTCGCCGACCTACAACAATCGGATAATCATCCAGGTCGGGCAACAGTGACGATAGATTTGTTTTGGTAAGCCGTATATTGGCTCGCGACTGATTTTCTCTGAAGGACGGGCGAACTGAACCAGTAACCGCCTCTGCTATAGCCTTTTCAGCCGATTCGGGGCTATCAATGGGTGCTTTGCAGCCTGCCATTAAAACAGTCGTCACAAAAACCATACAAACCACGCCCAATGATCGTTTAGATACATCAAGTGCAGATAGGCAATTCGAAAACATAATGGGACTCATTTATACTCTTTTATAATTGGCAGACTGGCTGATAACGGGAGATGGTGGATGCTTTATTTGCCAGTCTGACTGGCTATTTCCGACAAACTGACCAGACGCGCCATGGTATCAAGCCTCTCATAGTCAGAATATGAACGAATGTTGGCCACTTCAACCGCCGTATCGGTCAATGCTTCGAATAACTGGCGATTCTCTGCCAACAAATTGTTCAAACGATCGCTTTGCCCATCGTTGAGACCGCGCATACGTTCAACACCATCACCACGTTCACCGTGCCGGGAAATAGAGGCCAAACTGTGTCCGACCGCTACTGCATCAGTCAAATTCTGTATAGCGTGTTTCTGGACACGCCGTGCCGTTGACAGATAGGCAATTGGGCTGTGTTTTTTACCGAGAAAACGGGTTTCGACGACCGCATGGTAATCATTGAGAATCGCAGCAAGTGTTCGAGTTTGTTCCACACCCTCATCTATATTCAACTCATCAAGCTGTTTTTCCAAGGTGACAAGACGCGCAAGCATGGATTTATGATCATCCGCCTCGCGACTTGCTAACCAATGCACCTCATCAGCCAGGGTAAACCCACCCAGTCGGTACATTACGGGAACGGATAACAACGCCAGAGCGGCAATACCGGCATAAACTGCGCTTAGAACCAGGTCTCCGCGGAACCACCAATAAAAGATCGCCAATAGAACGATTGACACGATCCCGGCAAATACAGACGTATTTCGAACCTCACTGCCCAATCCATCAAAAAGGATAACTCACCTCTGCGCTTTCGCGTGCTTTAACAGCACACAGAGTAATCCCTGACTGAGTTCAGTTCAACGTCAGATTGTTGAAGGTGTGCAAAAAAAGTGGGCAACCTAGACCGAACGGGTAGATGCGAGTTCCGACGATGTCTCGCTGGAGCGAACCTGTAGCGCAGCCTTTGGGTCCGGTAAAATCCGCCCGCCACTGATCATATATACAAATTTAAATAAAAATTTATATACAAAAGTCTGGCATACAAAATTCTGCAATAAATTGGGTAACAGTAAACCACCTAAGCGCATACCCAGCACCGAGGCTACAATAGCAACAGCCGGTGCCAACACAAACCATACCGGATAAAGCACAGTAACAGCCGGATTGGTGATGATCAGCCCACTAACTTCCTGCAACATGGACAATAGCAAAGGATGCGAACAAAACGCGATAAACAAGTAAGGCTCCAGTTTGACAGACCAATTCATTATTGGCGAAGACACCAGTTTCAAACTGAGCGACCAGATGGCCAATGCGCCGAACAAGCGCGTTAACGGGTACAGTAGGGTTTCCCTGGCGTCCAGGCCATTCACGGCAAACAACCATTGCAGTTTTGGCAGTTGACCGACATTGAATGCCGTGGTCAATAATGCGAAAAGCACCGCAAAAAGTAACCAACAAAGCCAAAACCGATCAACCCATGCAAAGTTAATCTGACGCAAACCAATTGTCAGACCGACACTAAACCCAAGGATGACCAGAGGACGTAGAACCAGCATCGATTCCCAATCGAGTAAGTAGACCGAGGTTAGCGCGCTCAAACCAATCAACGGAATATGTCGCATGACCACGATGAGTATCGGCGCCAGCAACATACAAACGAACAGGTCCCGTAAAAATGCCAAATGCATCGTCGGCCCTGTACTAATTGCACTGAAATGTAACACCACGTTTAGACAATCAATAGACCATACGCTGCGTCCGCCACAGGCATCGCTTAAAAACGTTGTTTGCACCATGGAAACGAACGAAAAAACCATGACCGTTACAAAACCCCACACCACCATGGGCACATATATCGAGCTGAATCTGCGTTTGAAAAACGGCCAATAACGGGGTTTATCAACGTTTAGTGTTTTTGCAACGAGAAATCCGGAGACAATGCTGAGTAAACAGGCGCTGGTACGTCCATAACCATCTACGAGCAATGAACGCAGCAGCTCGAACACAGTAAAGTTACTGAGATCACCGAACAGTCCAACACCAGACAATGATGCCGATTCCATAAACGGAACATGCACGTAAATCATGCCAAATATGCACAACAAACGAACCAGAACAATACGGTCGTTTCGTGTACTTGCAATAGGGGTGTTGGTGCGCACCGCTCAGATCTCCGCCTGGGCCTCGACTAGACCAGACTAGTATGCGCAAATGAACTGAACATGAATGTGTATATTCCGCAAGAATGTCAGGTTAGACAAACATTGAAATTCAGAAAATAGCGAGGTCTTTGCCGCTTATGCATCCCAGCCCTGTCAATATGTAATTTAATGCAGATTACGCCCAATGAAGCACGGATAATGCTGGACTTTAATAACCCTGGAATCGCGTATGCATAGGGTTTTGAATCTGTCCGTCAAAAAAACTCAGCTTTAAACGGAAGTTGTGAGAGGCCGTTAAATAGGGCAAAACAAGGCAGTCCCGATCAACAAGACTCTTCGCTCTATTAGAAAACAGGGCAACTTTAGATAAACAGTTTTTCCTGACTGTTAAAAAGCAAACACCGCGCAACTGAGACTGCCTCGGAGAACCGATTGTGCAGTGAAGACGGGTCTTGATTCGACCTCTGAGAATCGAATTGTGGTTACATCCCACTGTTGTCCAGAGGTTACCAAATTACCATCTTCTCCAGGTATCAATGACGACAACAGAACAGAATCGGCGCTAGTCACAGACCAGAAAAATTGGATGTCGACAAAGGTATTATCGGTTTGACTCAGTGTTCGTTCGATCACCACGGCACGAACAGGGTTTAGCACGCCCATGTCGTAAAAGAAATAATTGCGTGTATCTGCAAACACGTCGGTGCAAATCCATACCGATGTTGGCGTGACTCGGCCGTCGTTTTCAATGATGTGGCCCGTCACCAGTAATTCTCTCAAGGCTGCCTCAGAAGTGGCTATCCCTGACTGGTCCAATTGCGGACCCGTAATCGGATTTGGAGTTGGCTC
>CAYTJF010000008.1:0-27181 GCA_964437945.1 uncultured Granulosicoccaceae bacterium | reverse complement strand
TTGGGTTTGGAGTTGGCTCAGGTGTCGGATTTACTGTCGGGTCCAAAGTCGGGACTGGATTGGCAACCGGGTTCGGATCCGGGTTGAGTCCAGGGTTGGGCTGTTGAGTATTCGGATCGACTTGTACCGTCGGTGTGGACTGCTCGTTCGTGGCCTGATCAGATGGGGTAGTTGAATCAGATGGCTCTGAGACGGTAGCAACAGGTTGTTCAACTTCATTCGCCAAAACTGGAGCTATGCCTTCAGTCTCAACGGGCTCATCGACGTCAATCGTGCATGCTGAAACCAAAAGTACCATCAACATGCTGGCGCCTAGCCGACAAAGTGCAGCAGTTTGAATCATCAATCTATCCGTATACAAGTAACTTAACGGATATGGTAATTTAAAACTATTCGGTGAGTAAGCAGACCCTGTCTGGTTTAACGCTAATTCACTCGACCGATCATTGAAATGCGAGGGAAATGCCAGGGAAATGCGAGGGATATGTAAGAGAAATGTGATCGAGTTAGCAGTGTGCCTAATTTGCAAACCCCGTGTGTTTTCGAAGTGAGTCTGCAGCCATACGCGAGATGTCATTCACACCTGCTGCGACGGCCGCATAAAATGAGCCATGTTGGCGGTTATTGGCGTAACGGACGAATTGAAATGTAAGTACATCGATCATTTGTTTGCCGTCACCGGATATTATTCTGATCTGTCCTGACATTTCTGCACCACCCGTGGCTTCTCTAAGCAGTTTGTCGAACTGCACCTCAATTCGCGCCTGCGGGTCATAGCCACGTGGCCACGGCTCAACAATAACAGTTGCTTGAAGATAATAACGCAGCCGATTGGCAAGAACTCGCGTTAACGCCTCATCGGGCGAATCTGCCCATTTATTTTTTTCATCATAGTTTATTTGATAACGCTTATCGCGACTGGCTACACGTTGATCGGATGCATAGGCAGGCACAACCACCTCAGCCAAAGCCACTGCATCAATAACGGGAGGCACAGACTTGTTAATCGGATCAAGCACCGGTTCCAATAAATATTGTCGCGGTGGCGGACCATTACTACAACCAATCACCAACAGACAAACACAACCAAGAAAAACTCGAGCTAACATGATCAGCGTCCCGTGATAACAGCGTTTGGATTTTCTTCAAGCAGCTCTGCAAAAGCCGCTATGGATTTTGCTGCCACTCTAAGCTCGCGCGCAGCGGCGGCAAGTTCAATATAAATTTCTGAATCAGGCGACAAACCGTCAAGCACGTCGTCTGCATTTTGAGATGCAGAGGTTAACGCTTGCATCATTGTTGGTAAATCTGTGGTTGCTGCGTTAATTGAGTTTAATGATGTTGAGATCTGTGCTGGTAAGCCTTTCACCTCAGTGCTTGCCATAATATTGCTGGTGTTACGTAGAAGGTCTGTTGCCGCAGCCAGCAAATTGTCCAGCGGTAGCTCTGCTAAATTAGCGATCAACGTTTCAACATCAGCTGTCACAGCTTCAATGTTATTCGGCGTTGTTGGTAAGGCAGGATACGGCTCGGCATTTTCGTCGATAATGGCCTCAGGGGCATCCGTTTTTTCTACCAATTTGACCAGCAAAGAACCGGTTAGTAAATTGCCGCTGGCAAGCTGGACACGCAAACCATCAGCAACAAATCGCTGCATGGTATTCATTAACGATTCAGGTGAAATATCGCCTACACCGAGCCGCGCAGGCTGAAACTGCAACACAGCATATATTCGCTGTTGTTCAGATTCGTTCTGCGGCAATTGCACCGACACCTCAACAACGCTGCCAACACGTATACCCTGATATTCAATCGGTGCACCCGGTCGCAGGCCTTTAACCGAGCCATCAAATTCTGCAATGTAGCGATAACGATTATCCTCTGTACTCTCGAACAGACTATCGAGCGCAGCACCTTTGTTATCGTATAGTTTGAAGTTTGCACCGTCTCGCATCAGCGCTTCCGATGCAGATGACGCGTCACTATTTTCAAACGCAATACCACCAGTAAATAGCGCTGCTATCGATTCAACCCGGACGGATGCGCCCTGTGCATTAAACGATGCTTCAACACCCGAGACACCATAAAACCGCGTTTCCGGATAGATATGTTTGTGGTACGGCGCAGCTACAAACACATCGAAGAGCACCTGCATGCCATCGTCTGAAAGTCTTCTTCGCTCGACACGCCCTACTTCAATTTGTCGATGAAACAGCGGTGACCCGACATAGATATAACCGGCTTCTTCTGCATCGAGAGTCACACGCATTCCAGGCAGGCCGCGAGTGGTTAGCGGAGCTTCAGTTAGTCCCACAAATTCTGTACGCCGTTCACCCGGCTGGTCGTCCCAGTCAACTTCTATGTAAGCACCAGATAACAAGGTGCTCAATCCGGATATTTCAGTGGTGTTGATTTGAGCGTTGACTATCCAGAAGCGGGTATCGACATCGATGTAGTCAGAGACTTGAGGGTCTAGTCGGGCTTCAATGACGACCGAGTTCAGATCGTCTGACAAACGTACTGCTTCAACCGTACCAACGTTGACATCGCGTCGACGAATTTGGGTTTCTCCTGCCTCTACTCCACCGGCATTTTCAAACATGATTTCAATCAATGGGCCACGATCAATGTAAGCTCGCCACAATACAAACACGGCGAACAATATAGCGATCACTGGCAAAAGCCAAACGAGTGAGACACGGCTTGGGATGCCGCGCAAGGTCTCAGTTACCGGCTTTGATGGCGCTCTATTAGCCACTATCTGTTCCATCCCATATTAGTCGAGGGTCCAGCGATGTGGCTGAAAACATGGTAAACACCACAGAGAGGGCAAACGCGTTGATACCAGCACCCGGTTCGATAGTGAGTACTGCACCAAGTTGTATTAATGCTGCCAGTACGGCCACAACAAAGACATCGATCATTGACCATCGACCAATAAATTCGGTAACCGTGTGCAATACATGACGAGTGTGTTCTGACATAGCCCACTGAAAATGCAGGCTCAGTGCCAATCCGGCAATAATCACAAATTTGGACACCGGAATACACACGCTGGCAATAAAGACGACTATAGCAACAAATAAGCTACCCGACTGTGCCAAGGCTATTACACCGGTAAAGATGGTGTCACTGCTGTTCCCGCTAAACGATTTTGTAATCATGATCGGGTAGATATTGGCTGGAATATAAGCCAGTAACCCTACGATCAGAAACGCCCAGGTACGTTGCAAACTACTGTGCTTTCGGCTACTAACCTTTGCACCACAACGGCGGCACGAGCGTGCCTCGGGAAGCCTGTGCAACGTACCGCAAAATTGGCAACGAGCCAACCCTGCTTGTTGCGCAGTTAAGCCGAGCGTGTTGTCAGCAGTTGCCACACTGAATCCTTGCAATAGAAAACACTGATAAGTGATGTTGTGACTATCAAGCCAAGCAGAGCCCAGAACGCAGGACCGACCGAAAGCGAAGCAAGGTCACTGATTTTGACCAGCGATACCACAACACCAACCATAAAGATCTCGGCCATCGCCCAGGGCTCCATGCGTTCAGCCCAGCGCATGGCAGACAACATTGAAGGGATGATACCCAGCCGATAACGAAGTCGGGTCATCACATAAGCCAGCAGAACCAATCGTAAAGTGGGGATAAGCGCAATGAGTGCTAAAGACAACAAGCCCAACCATCGCATATCACTTGCCCACAAAGCCGAAACAGCATCAAGCACCGACATGCTCGACGATATACCACTACGTGAAAGTGACAGAAACGGCAAGCACAAACTCAATATAAGGAAGATGATGCCGGCCAGAGAAGCCGCCAGCGTTCGATCGACCGAGAAAGGTTTGCGGGTATATAGCTCGTGCCCACATCGCGCACAAGATGCGCGCGAGCCTTGTTCGATGATCGTGCGATAATGCAACCAATCGCAACTTGGACAGGCAACCAAATCATCGAAACTAATTTTTCGTTGTGACGCAGCTTGACTCATGCTTGCTGATTTGACCTTTTATTGGTGATATCAGTTGGTTATGTCACTTGTTGCTGTCACTGCCGCAATCCTGGTGCCATCGACGTTTTAAAATCAGTTGGAAGTTGCAATCTCGTCTGATGTCCATTTACCTTGACAAGCAACTCGAGTTTATTGTTATCAGCAGTTTGCTGAGAGCTGTACTGCAAATAATACACACCTCGAATATTTTGTACCACTGCTGCAAACGCATTATCAATATGGGAGATTGTCAGGTTATTGTAGCTTTCGATAGTACCACCGGCTTCAGAAATGCGGTCAAGTTTTCGAATTTCTTCAGACACATTAACATCATCACCCTCAACGTAAAAACCAATGGTGTAAACATCAAGCTGCCGACCAAATACATTCTCCTGATAGCTACGCACTTGCTGCACACGTTGCACGATGTATTCATGAACTTGTTCGTTATCAATAAAACTGTCGTTGTAATGATTTCTACTGGCAAGGTCTTTTCCATCAGTGAACACAAGAACCACCTTGTCTTGTTGAATCGATCCGAAATTTTCGATATCGGTTAAGGCTGTGTCGAGGGCATAGTAAACAGCGGAGGCTGATGCATCGTTTGTATCAAAATCCAATTCTCGTAAACCACTTATTCGTTTAACGGCACCATTAAATGATCGATAATCAATTTGAGCGTTTTTGGCAAGAGCAATAACCGTATTAGAAACGGCATGACTCAAATGATGCGCCTGCCTTGAATCGACGATACTGCTGGATGCGTCAATCACCAGATACACAGCTAACGGATGCTCATCGAACACTGCAGTGACTGGAGATTCACCATCAACGCTATCATTCTCAAGTGCCACAAAATGAGCTGATGCGTTTTTTTCAAGTCCCGAAATCGAGTATTCAAGTAACGCGGGATCATCGTCTTCGGTAAGTAAGTCATCAATTGGTCCTGCTGTCGGATCAATGACTTTGACTGCGAACTTGTGCACTCTGCGACCATCAACCAACATGGATTCATAACTTCCTTCAATCAACTCGGCGCTAACATCCTGCACACGGGTTAAATCAGATGTTTCGCGTGTCAGTACGGCAGGTATTTGCGCAACCAAAACTTCTTCATCGTCAAACTCCCCGGCTTGTAGACCGCCAATAGTGGCAACAAGTTTCGCATTGACGTCAGACGTCGGCACTGTAACCTCCGCGACGCCACCCAATTCATCATCAATACTGGCACGAGCCACCAACAAACGTGGTCTATTGGGTACAACGTATTCAAATATTACAAATGAACCCGGCTTTAACGCAGTGCGAATGATGGGGTCGAGAGTGTAGGTGAGCAACAAGTCGGCCTCAGAGCCATCGGGCGATGTGCTGGCAATAGAGGAGCTTATTTGAAGTAATCTGGTCGCTGTTTGCCCAGCAGACGGGTCGTCGAACGCGACATCACCACCAACTCCGGTAGGGTGGCGTTTCAAGATCGCTGTATTGGTTCGATCACAGGCCGTTAAGCCTGCACAGAGTAGCATTGCGTAAAGCATGGCTCGCATGGCCATTCATCTCCTAAGTTCACCCAAACTGCGAGCGAACACAGCACCATTGCCGCGAATTGTGCGAACAAGGTATAAAGGAAGAAAAAGGTGCAATTACCATGACAGTCAGCACAACCGGCTAATTGACTGGAACTGGCTTACCGGCTGTACTATCGACGATATTATCTATGCTGCGAGAACGGATTGGCTCAGAATCGCTAAATTATTTCGCATTAAGCGCCATAATTTTGGCGATCGAGGACGAAATAATCTTTTAGGCCTCAGACGTAACCAATCTCAATTCGCGATCGTTGCGCTCACTCGCACATCTTCAGGCGCCAGACAAACCGATTCATCACAGGCTTGAAGCTGCAAAGTCGCCGAAACAAGTACATCATCAGCTTGCATTAAGGCCGTTAGCGGTGCTTTGATCAGTACCTTGTTTTCATACAAAGCCAATTCACCGGAGTTAAATCCGAGTGTTTTACTCACCACTTCCGGGTAGCTCGTGTTAGCTATTTCCTTGCCGTCCTGTCCATTGAGTTGGGTTGCGATCAGATAGTCTTGATTGGGTTTATTTGCGTTGACGTGCCATCCAGGTGCCATGTCCAGCTCTATGTGTAACTCTTCACCAACCGCGCGAGCCTGGACTTTGACATTGCCACGAGCAATGTACTGCCTGTGCGCGGCCTCGCCAAGCAAGAGTTCACTTGCACTGGTAAGCATGTAAGAGAACGCACTCGGGTACTTATCGAGGAAGCCGGAAAATGCCACCAACAGGGCGTCTGCACGCTGTTTGAACTCGTCATTGCCGGTACGATGCCAAAGACGTGTCAATACGCGTAAAGCTACCGCGTTGCCCGTTGGAATGGAACTGTCATATAAATCTTTGGGTCTTACCGCACCCACAGTTTGTGTTCCCAGAAAATAACCACCGGCACTGGTGTCCCAAAATTTTTCATGCATGGTGTTGGCAAGCGCTTCCGCTCTGGTAAGCCAGCCGGATTTGCCTGTTACATCGTATAGCATCAAATAGCTTTCTGCTAAATAGGCATAGTCTTCCTGAGCCGACTCTACCGATGCGCTGCCCGCATAATACGCTCGTAGCAATTCACCGTTTTTTGGACCGTTGTTATCCCAGATAAAATTGGCAGCGCGTAAGGCTGCCTCTATGTATTCGGGTTTGTTCAAGGTGTCTCCGGCTTCGGCTAAAGCACTGATCATCATTCCGTTCCAGGCTGAAATGATCTTCTCGTCGCGTAATGGCTTTTCACGTGATTGTCGCGCTTGCAGCAGTACATCCCCAATGGCATCCATGCTTTTCATCAACTCTGCGGCACTCGTGTCGCGCGCACTGGCAAGTTCGTTAAACGAATCGTTGTAGTGGAGTATGTTGCTGTGCTCGAAGTTGCCTTCTTTGGTAACATTCCACAGCTCGATTGCCAGTTCGGCCTCTTCCTCACTAAGCTCTGATTTTAACTGTTCAGGTGTCCATACAAAGAAAGTGCCTTCAGCACCAGCAGAATCAGCATCGGTTGCTGAATAGAAACCTCCTTCCGGGGAAGTCATCTCTCTTAACACATAGTCCAGCGCTCGTTGCACCGTTCGCTTGTGTTCCTGATCTCCATTAATAAGATACGCAGACAAGTAATTGCGACTCAACAAAGCCTGGTTATAAAGCATTTTTTCAAAATGCGGAACCAGCCAGTCAGCATCTACCGCATATCGATGAAACCCACCAGCCACCTGGTCGTGTATTCCACCCGCAGCCATACGCTGCAACGACACATGGGCTGCATTTAACGCAGCATCGTCACTTTGCCTGCGGGCATGATCGAGTAGTAGAAATAATTTTGATTCTTGTGGAAATTTAGGTGCCTCCCCAAAGCCACCCTGCAGTTCATCAAAGCTTGAAACCAGATCATCGACCGCCCTTTCAATAACCGCAGAACCAATCTCGGCAGCTTTGCCTGAGAGCTGGGTGCTGGCAACAACGGCGCTGGCAAGCTCAGTTGCTTGCTCCTCAATAGTGTCGCGACCATCCAGCCAAAGCACTGCAATCTGATTGATCAGATCAGTAAATACATCCGGTGGATAGTAGGTACCAGCATAGAACGGTTGGGTTTCAACATTTAAAAATGATGACATGGGCCAACCACCTCGGCCGGTCATTATCTGTACTGCCGTCATATAGCTTGCATCGACATCAGGCCTTTGTTCGCGATCGACTTTAATAGCAATAAATTCATCATTGAGTAGCTCAGCAATGTCAGCGTCTTCAAAACTCTCTTCTTCCATGACATGACACCAATGACAAGTGGCATACCCAATCGATAGAAAAATAGGTTTGTCTTCTGCTTTGGCGATAGCAAACGCCTCTTCTCCCCACGGGTACCAGTTAACCGGATTATGGGCATGTTGCAGAAGGTAAGGAGAGTCTTCAAGAATGAGTCGGTTAATAAACGCCGGCTCTCCATCAGCAAGCTTATGTTTGGTACGCGGTACATAATCGCTACCGCGATCTTTCAATGCCTGAACTAATTGTTGGGTAAGCTCCTCGGAGCCACCGGGAGCGACTTGCTGGGTTTCATGAAGAACAATGTGTTCTTCGCTGTCAGCGGCGTGAACAGATACAGAGGTGAACACAATGCATGTAAAGGTCAAAAAAGCTAAAGTCACAAAGGCTAATCTCATTGCCAAACTCGTTGTCAAACTGGCAGCCAATTGGGCACTTGTACTCTTAAGTAACCATTCCGACTTAAGTAAGCATCTCGACTGTCGCATTTAAAAAGCCTTTAGTTGAGCGATTTGAAAAACTGAGCATCTGCTTCAGCCTGTGCGGTACCAAGTCACCGCGAGAACTACCCGCAACATCTTTTACCCATCATTTACGACTAACGAACGAACCAATAGTTTTATTGCAGACAATAAAAAACCCGGCCCCTTTAAGGGCCGGGCTCGTGGATCAGTACCAGATTCACCAAACGGGGTTGACCTTATCCATACAGTGGCGGCACACCTACCTGAGCATGAATGGCATTAGATTGTTCTTGGGTCATACCAAAACCTTCACGTAACTGGTCGAGATATTGTGCTTCGGCCTGAGAATCGAGCTGAATGGCCATTAGCGACATCAGGTACACCTGTTGTTGTGCTTCTTGGGGCACACTGCTGATAAAACCCGCCGTATCCAATGGTGCTTGCATTTCGCTAAGTACAAATGCACGCTCTTCCTCCGAAACCTCATTACCAAGGTTCGACACTATTTTCTGCTGTTCGGCTTCATCAATCTGACCATCAGATTTTGCCGCATTGACCATCGCCTGAATCAGAATTTTTGCTGTTTCTTCTTGTTGCTGGGTTGGTTGCTCAGCCGCTTGTTGTCCACTCAGGCTGCTGTTGAGTAGCCCACCAAGACCACCGGCCGCACCGCCAGCCGCTGCTGTGCCACCCGCGCCACCTAATTGGTTCAGCAATCCACCAAGACCGCCACCTGCAGCGCCACCTGCACCACCTGTTGATCCACCCAGTAATGAGCCCAGACCACCAGCGCCACCAGAGGCACCACCGCCCAGTGCGCCACCGAGCAATCCACCCAGTCCGCCGCCTTGCTGCTGCTGTCCCATTTGCTGTTGACCTTGCTGTTGACCGCCGCCCAGTAAACTACCCAGGCCACCAGCTCCACCACCACCGGCACCGCCGAGCAGACCACCGAGACCTCCACCGCCGCCACCCATGACTTTTCCTACACCTCTTGCTACCATCATACCGAGGGCAACTTTGCCCAATGTTCCGACGAGACTCATCGTTTAATTCCTCTTGTAAATCCTCATGGATTCATGAATGTGCGCCTGAATGACGCTTTTTAACTGCATTAACTATAGTCGCTCCAGCGAACAGTGAATATGCACTATTTGAGACGATACCAACCCCGTATTTGTTAAAAACAATGACATTCCAGTCGAAAGGGGCTGACGGACAGTAATTCCAGTCTTTTTTGCAAATTATTGACCAAATCTTTACCCGTGGCGACGCGGATCGTCTGTTCAGCTACACAAGCTCAAAGCTTATCTCTCTCAGACTGATACCCGTAATACCCTGTCAAGAAACCATCCCGCATTGATCTGTAAGCGACCAGCAAATCAGACTGCGCACGAATGCGCTTTATTGGCCTATCGAAGTGGATTATATTAGCGCCTTTGTTACAGCTAAGCAGAGTTAATCATGGGCGCAACAGTAGTAAATTCCTGGAACGAATTTGATCCCTTGAAACATGTCATCGTTGGTCGCGCTGATCACACTTGCATTCCACCCAACGAACCTGCAACCGAGGCCAAGATACCCGAAGACAGTGATATGCGAGGCATGTGGGGGCCTCGGCCGTTAGAGACTGTTGAAAAAGCCAACGCTCAGTTGGACAACTTGGCAAACGTGTTGACGACACGTGGTATTAAAGTAGATCGTCCTACACCCATTCAATGGAACCAGTCCGTTAGCACCCCGGATTTCTCCACCGCAAGTCAGTTTGGCTGCATGCCACCGCGCGATGTACTGCTTACGGTAGGTAACGAAATTCTGTCAGCGCCCATGTCATTTCGATGCCGGTATTTTGAATACCTTGCCTACCACGAGCTGATGCAACGCTACTTTGATGAGGATCCTAACTTTCGCTGGGAACACGCACCTCGTCCGCGATTGGGTCAAGACTCCTACAAGCAAGGCTATTTTGATGAGATCACTTTGGATGAACGCTTGCGGCGTACAGCCGATCTGGACTTTGTTACCACAGAATTCGAACCACTGTTCGACGCTGCCGATGTTATGCGTTTGGGCAAAGACCTGTTTTGCCAGCACGGCCTGACGACGAATCGGCGTGGCATGGAGTGGCTGCAGAGACACTTTCCGAACCATCGAGTACATGCCGTTAACTTTCCTGGCGATCCGTATCCGATTCATATAGACGCAACGTTTGTCCCGTTACGCCCCGGATTGATTATCAACAACCCGAACCGTCGTTTACCCGATTCACAAAAACAATTCTTCAAAGCCAATGACTGGGAAATCGTTGATGCTGCACCACCATCACACAACTCGCCACCACCGCTGTGCTATTCAAGTATCTGGTTATCGATGAATTGTCTTGTGCTTGATCATAAGACAGTCATTGTTGAGGCAAGCGAAACATCACAACAAGACCAAATGGATAAACTGGGCATGAACGTTATTCCTGTACCTTTTCGAGACGCCTATCCATTTGGTGGTGGTTTGCACTGCGCCACTGGTGATGTGTTTCGTGAAGGTAGTTGTGAAGATTATTTTCCAAAGCAGGTTGGTGGAACGCTATTGCGTAGCGCATGAGTTTACTGCAAAGCGCAAAACAAACTGTACTCGACTACACCAGCGCACTGGATAACTGCGCAAACGATCAATTATCGAGTGTCATCGCACAATTCACTGATGATCAGTATTTGTGGCGCGGTATGCATCCCTTTAACGAACAACACAGCGCACAGGATGTAGCAGATGTTTTTTGGCAACCCATGCGCGAAGCTTTCGCCCCGCTGCAACGACGACCGGATGTGTTTCTTGCTGGCGGTAATGCGCTACACGATCACGAACCAGGCGTTAACAACGACGCCCGAGTCTGGGTTTGTAGCATGGGGCATTTCTTTGGACTGTTCGACAAACCCTGGCTAGACATACCGCCAACGGGAAAAATGGTATTTATCCGTTACGCAGAATTTAATTGCGTACAAAACAACAAAATTATTGAAAGCGCATTATTTTGTGATGTTATCAGCATCATGCAGCAAGCGGGTCAGTATCCGTTACCACCGCATACTGGTGCTTTTTTTATGCACCCTGGGCCACTAACACACGATGGGTTGTTAATCGACGAACAAGATTCTGCGGAGGCAATCAAAACACTTGATGTGCTTGAGAAAATGGTTGCAGATCTGAACAAGCTTAACGTTTCAGGCGACGATAACTGCCCACCAGAGTTACTGGCCAGAACATGGAATGATGACATGATCTGGTACGGCCCTGCTGGCATTGGATCAAGCTATACCATTCCACGTTACCAAAAGCAGCACCAATATCCGTTTCGCGAAAATCTGAAAGACAAAGTCTTCAACGGTCATATAGCCCGCTTTGCCGAAGGCAACTATGCCTGTTTCTTTGGCTGGCCGAATCTGAACAACACTGCGACTGGAGGATTTCTTGGTATGACGGGTAATGACATCCAAGCTGAGATGCGCGTGGTTGATGTTTATCGTCGTGATGGCGACAAGCTGGCTGAGAACTGGGTGTTTATTGATATTCCGCATTACTTGTCGATGCAAGGATTGGATGTGCTTGAGCGCATGCGCCGCTTTTTAATCTAAGCCAGCACAAATTGATGCTGCGCACACTACCAATTGCATGAAATAACCAGAAGCCGTTGAACAATCGTTGGCGGAAAATAAACGTGCAAACTTACCTTCACAGCTATCCATATCGTTATGAGTCTTTACCATTAATTCCGGTTGGCTTTCCATCAATTGATACCACATTTCTTTTGCGCCAGAATTTCTCGGTGCCTTCCGGTCCTAAATCGTCAAAATAGGGAACTAACTCTTCCTCTGCACGTCCTTTGTGGAAATGCATTATCGGCACACCAGTTCCGCAGGATGTTTGAACCAAATCGATTTGCAGGTTAAATATTTGTCGACTACCTGCAATGGCCGGAAAAGCAGCAATCGCTTTTTCCCACCCTTCATTGTGCGGATACAGTACTTCTGCTTCTCCATAGGTTCGAAGAATCATCGCATCACCATTAAAAGCGCAGAACATGATAGTCATACGTTTAGTTTCGAGCACATGCGCCGCAGATTCATTTCCGCTGCCGGTGAGACTTAACCAAGCAATATTGTTTTCATCGATCACTTTTAGCGTATCCATACCCTTAGGGGATAGATTGACACGACCTTCTCGTCCTGCGGTTGCGACAAAAAAAAGCGGCTGGTTTTCAATAAATTTTGTTAACGTACTATTCAGTTTGTTGAACGTTGCCATAATTAAAAGCTCCTTTTAAAACTGTATAAATAACTTAGGCAAACAAGGCCAGTTGCCTGTGAACCTTACTGGCATCGTCAGTTTTTTCCAGCTTGTTCGGCATTTCTACATTTTCTACTTTTGGCGGAACAAACCGGGTTGTATCCAGCTCGAAATCTCGCCCTACATCGATACCTGCACGCTTACAAGCCAACGCAAAACGTTGTTGTATGATATCTGCACGAGGGCCAGAGCCACTCATGCGGTGATTGAAATTCGCATTATTCAGCTTATTTTCACGCATAGAACGAATAGCCTTGATGACACGTTCGGCACGCATTGGGTAGTGCTCCCACAGCCATTCAGGAAACAGGGTTTGAAGCTCATGCGGCAATCGTAATATGATGGCGTAGGCCGCCGACACGCCTGCATTGGCGGCGGCCGTGACAATATCATCAAGCTCCTCTTCGTTTAATGCAGGAATAACCGGCGATACCGAGACGCGGGTTGGAATACCAGCGGCGCTTAATTTTTCAAGTATTTGCAAACGCCTGTGCGGTGAAGTTGCTCTCGGTTCAAGCTTGCGAGCAAGCGATCTGTCTAGTGTGGTTATTGAAACGCAAACAGATACCAACTGTTGCTCCGCCATGGATTTAAGCAGATCGATGTCACGCTCTATCAGTGAAGACTTGGTTATCAGGTAAGCCGGATGTTTCGCGTTATGTAAAACCTGAAGCACTTGCCGCGTGATATTGAGCTTTCGTTCCAACGGTTGATAGGCATCGGTGTTCACACCCAGCGCAATGGGTTCACAGCGATAAGATGGTTTGGCAAGTTCCGCTTCCAGCAGCTTCGCTGCATCACGTTTAGCATAGAGCCGGGTTTCAAAGTCCAGGCCAGCCGAGTGCCCCAGCCACGTATGAGTCGGTCTTGCAAAACAGTAAACACAGCCGTGCTCGCAGCCACGGTACGGATTAACAGATCGGTCAAAATGGATGTCTGGAGAACGATTGCGAGTGATAATTGTTTTACTTTTATCGTCTTGCCACTGGGTGCGCACGTAATCTGACTGGGGAAAACCAGAGTCATGAACGGGTGACGACCCATGAGTCGACTGATTATCTGCAGACAGGCTATCGGTCGAGAGATATGTATGCCAACCATCATCTACCGCGTGGATGGTATGCGTTTCATATCGGCCACTACTGTTGCTGATCGCTCCGCGACCTTTTCTGGCGATGGGTTTGCTGAACATGTTCGCGCCAATCCATATTACTGTTTATAATTACAGTATATGCAATTTTGCACAGCGCGCAACAACTTTGGGAACAAATTAACCTATATGGGCAATGTCTGGAAGGCTAGTGGTGATAACCAGGGTCGGCATCCGCCAAGGCACGTTTTATCCAGCCACAGCAATCTAGCTACGACAGTTAAGTGCCCGGGGCACTAGCTCAAAGTACTGGCCCAGGACGGTTTATCCTTGTCCACCAAAACCGCTCGAATTCCCTCGATAAAATCCGGATGCCGGACAGCCTCGTCTGCAGCAATAAGCTCCAATTCCAGACATGTGGCAAGATCATGATTTTTAGCCTCAGCTAACAATCGACGGGTTAAATCCATTGCATACGGTGACTTAGATGCTAGTCGACTCAGTAATCTGGCTGCATCAGCGTTGTCAGCACTCGCGGCTGTTAACGTGCTAGCAAGAGTTGCATGATCATTGCCGGAGAACCAGGATTGTCGTTGTTTCAACGTTTCTGTGAAATCACTGTCAGAGGGGCTTGTCGACACAGCTGTCAATGTGGTGCTAATTGCTTTGCGTCCTTCACTGGCAAAAGCATCAATCAACTCGGGCCAAAAAGACTGCTCTACATAATGAGTGGCCAGGCCTGCAGTAACTGCATCAGCTCCTTTCACTTCCATGCCGGTCAGCGCCAGCCAGAGTCCCGCATCAAAGCTAAGTCGAGAGAGAAAGTATGTTCCACCGACATCCGGAAAAAAACCGATCGCAGTTTCCGGCATCGCCAGTCGAGCTGTTTCGGATACGATCATCACATCACCATGTACACTTAACCCAAGTCCACCACCCATGGCAATACCATTGACCATGGATACATAAGGCTTGGCACATTGGTCAATATGTAAATTGAGGGCGTATTCTTCCGCAAAGAATTGGTGCAGTGTTTCCCAGCGTTGATCGAGTGCCAGCAAGCGTGTCGCTTTCATGTCACCACCGGCACAAAAGGCTCGCTCACTGGAGGAACGCAGCACAATAACGTCAACTTCATCGTCAGCTTCAAGTTGCCGAAGTGCCAGATGAATATCTGCGATCATTTCGTGTGTCAGTGAATTAAGTGCCTCGGGTCTGTCCAGAGTGATAAAGCCAGCTAATCCCGCACGATGGACAACGATATTGCTCATGACCGACAATTTTGTGTTTGCATATTATTCGATAGTCTAACGTTTACAGTTACCTGAACCAAAAGTTGCATTAATCAAGTGTTGTGTTGGCCAAGCGGCAGCACACACCATTATAACGCCATTAAATTGGCAAGCTACGCTTTTCGGTTGGCAAGTAGCGTAGGTATTGCAGGTAAAGGCTCGTGTCAAAAGAGAATCAGAATGTGCAATCGGTGAAAGTCCTGCGTGAAAAGGCGGATGAATTCGCTTTTCCAATGTTTGGGCTCAGTGTGTTCTTTCTGTTGCTAATGGCAGGCATCGTTGTTACATGGATTGATATTCCGCGAGTAGCCGAATTGGCTCAGCTCGATGCGGATGAAAAAGCGTTTAGTCCTGTCGCTGTTCAGGAAGCAATCCAGATGGCCGATGCAGCGTCACGCATAGGACAATACCTGCTAGCCGCTCTGCTCATCACGTGGCCATTGTTCTGGCTCGAATTCGCTTATAACTATGTTACTGTTCGCAATTCGGACGGTTCACGCAAAACTAATCTGCAACCATTGCTCGCTTGTCTCATACCACCGCTAAGAATTGGTCGTGTATCACCCGCTTGGGATTCGCGAATGTGGTTGCCATCGCTAAGCTGGCAACATCCTGGCAGGGAGTTATCATCACTGTTAACTCGCATATTCAGTAAACCCATGCTGGTGATTGCGCTACTGATATTGCCAATACTGGCCATCGAGTTTGTATTCAAAGGTGCTATCCAACAACATTTTTGGTTACGTTTATTGCTGCACGTTGCCACAGGTTTTATCTGGTTCGCGTTTGCATTCGAATTCATTGTCATGATTAGCGCGACTGATAAGAAAATAGTCTACATAAAAAAGAACTGGATTGATCTGGTGATCATTCTCATTCCACTGATCTCGTTTCTACGCACACTGCGTGTTCTGCGAATAGCAAAATTGGCAAAAATTCAGAAAATTGCCAAACTCAGTAGAGTCTATCGTGTGCGCAGTCTTGGCACTAAAGCGCTTCGCGCACTAATGATGTTCGGGTTTGTTAATCGCATGCTAAGAATCACGCCGCAAAAACGACTAAGCAAACTCAAAGAGCAACATAATGAACACTTGCTTGAGTTAGCAGAGTTGGAACAGGAAATTGCGGCCATTGAAAAAGACTTGGCGAACACTGACAAAAATTCATAACAAACCCGCTGTACTAAAGTTTATTCAAGGGGAAACATATGAATGCCAAACCCAGCTCGCCTAAGGAATACATCGACAACCTCCCTTCTGATCGTAAAAGCGTAGTCAGGAAATTACGCACAACACTTAGAAAGCACCTGCCCAAGGGCTTCAAGGAAGAGATAAACTACAACATGCTTGGCTATGTTGTGCCCCACTCCATTTACCCGCCCGGATATCACTGCGACACATCTCAGCCATTGCCGTTTATCAATCTTGCATCCCAAAAGAACTTCGTGGCTTTGTACCACATGGGGCTCTACGCTGATAAAAAACTGCTTGACTGGTTTACTAAAAACTATGCAGCAAATGTGACAGGGAAACTGGACATGGGAAAATCATGCATTCGATTCAAGAAAATGAACAACATTCCTTATGAACTGATTGGTGACTTAGCAGGAAAAATGAGCCCACAGGACTGGATAAAATTATACGAAAAAAGCAGATCATCGAAATAAGTAACGATGGCGCTTAGCTACTGTAGCGTTCAAAAAATGTCTGGCCTTCATGTGTAATGGTAACCAGGCTATCCTGCTCTGCCGAAAATTCCAATAATTGCTCAATGCCCAGCACCTTTTCTTCGCTACCTGAACTTGTTAAAAAATGATAGCTATGCAATACATCGAAGTGCATAAAAAACTGCTCATCGCAGACACCACCTTTGGCTTTCCATGCCTCTACTATTAATGTTGTAGACACATCGCGCGCGCCCAGCTCCGTAACTACAGACAGAATACCAAGTAAGTACTGATTCCTTATTCGTAAACTTGCGATATTATTGGCCTTAAAGATACCGATGGTGACTAAATAGTACGCTTGCTATATCAGTGAGTGTTAAGTCTCTGTTCTACTGATCTTGTCGTATAATCCAACCAGACAAACCAATCCAGATAAACCAGTCAGTTAATCCAGTCAGATTAAATATATCGCGATAAATGAACGCGTCGAGCGAAAATAGATACCAGCAACACAAGCAGCATCGACCAATACACCGCACCAAACCCAGTTCTTGACTGCGGCAATACATCCGGCTCGAGACTGTCAGCGCTGGACCATTCAAGCATACTCTGTATAGAGCGAGCTACAATATCGGCGCTCGGCTCGCTGCCAGACAGGCACAAACCGGGGGCCAGACAGAGATCAAGCGCATGCTGACCCTCCGCAATCAAGTGCAGTTGACTACCATTGGTACCACACAAGGATACAGATGCCAGCTCAGCCACGTTTGAGTCCATTGGTCCCGGGTTCTCTGATATCAAATCCATTGTTGTCTGATTGGTTACTGCCAGTTCCGAGTTAAAATCTGATAGGCCACTGAGCGCATTGCACAACCGCACTGACTGACGAGCAGGTAACAGCGAGTCCATTTGTCCATGCATAATAAACATAGGGGGCAACTCATTCTGCGCATCGACTATCAACGATGGAAAACTATTTTGGCGAACCAGCGCAGACTGAGTATCCAAATTTTCAATAGCGTCACCAGTTACTGCTTCCAGTATTTTCAGCCCAGCCTCATTCGTGTACTCACCACTTTTTATCTGCTCAGCAAAATCTCCAAAGTCAGTTGGTGCATAAAACAGGATAGCGCGTCGAATTTCTGCTGAGCGGTAAGTGGCCAATGATAAGGCAAGATGCCCGCCCGCCGATTGTCCAAACACAGTGGTGTTGCCGGCAAGGTTAAACATGGCCTGACGGGATTGAATCCAATCAAGCGCATCGTTGACATCGTCAAGAATATCGCCAAGGCTGGCATCGTTACATGCCACATTGCCATCAGTCTCGCCGATTAAGCGATAGAACGGTGCGAATACCACAAAGCCGTTGTTAGTGAAATGCGTGGCCGTAGTTTCAACGCCAATAACCCCACTGGCGCGACGTTGCCAGCTTCCACCATGTAAAGCGAGTAATGGTCGCTGGGGAGACTCATTGGCAGGTTCGGCAGATTGCGAGTACACACGCATTTCAAGTTCGCACAGACCACGATGAGTTTGAATACTTTTATATCGAAAACGACGCATAAACGGGTGTTTCAGCTCAGCAATACCTAGCGCACCTATATCAAACCTTGAACCAGGACTATGCGTCCACTGCCCTAGCTGTGCTGGCAGGGATGCAGCATTACCCAATCGCACCGGGTCGAGTGCCACATCGCAATACTCGCTAATGCTTGTCGTCTTATAGTTGATTGCATTACCGCAAGCGGCGTCCGAGTAAATTGGAGCAGATGCGATTAAATCCGGATCGATAGCAATACACTGTTCAGGCGACCCAGCATAAACAGGCTCTGTATTAGCATCACTGAGAAACACTGACGCCGACTGACACGTTAACGCGTCGTTGAGTATGGCATCGGTTGAAATCGGTCCTCCAAACAAGATGGACGACAACAACTGCTGACGATGATTACGAATAACATCAAGCGCTATCGGAAATCTGGCCTCTGGCTGCAGAAACTGATACAAGCTTAAAATATGCTCATCGGTAGCTTCTGGCAAGTCAATATCTATTCGACCATCAGAGAGTGACTGTGTTAGCTTGTCGTTAACTGTTAACTCAAAGTTCTCAAGCTCTGCTGACAACCGTGAATTGGAAAATGTGTCTTTAATACTGTCTTCTATATAGTTCTCCAGAATACCTGCTAGAACAGTATCGTCCACATTCACAGTAGTTGAAAACGCTTCCAGCTCGCCATCAAGAGCCAAAACAGGGTATAAACTCAACGTGGACTCACTCGTCCATTCAGGGTTTAACGTTAACGTTGCGGAGAGGGAAAAACGTGCTGGACCCTTAGCTTCAAACAAGAAGCTATCACGTGCCAGGTTCTGGCAACTACCCAACCTGATACCAACAATTTGTCTTGCCTCACCTACACTGCGAACGTTCGCACTGACATTAAGCTCGATAACGATAGGATCGTAAAGGGAGTCAAGGGTCAGCGATAACGCCGTATCAGATTGAAGCTGAATATCAGTGTCCATCTGTAGAATAACGGTTCTGTTGCAGCCGCCTTCTACAGTGATATTCGAATCAGTTTGTTGATAAAGTAACTCGCCATCGACAAAGCCGAACTCCGAGTTGTTAATCGCAACGGAAACTCTATTAAGCAAATCACGTGAAACCGGGTCTTGCTCGGAACCTGCGTTATCCAGCGCCATTTGCAGTTCGAACAAATTGACAGTTACCGTGTCTGCACGTGCCTGCGACATGGTGATCATAAAAGCCACCAAAAGCGGCAGGCATAACTTCCAGAACCCTAATTTCCAGAACCTTAGCTTCCGGAACACTAATTCCCAGACCAATAAATGATAATTGATACTGACACCGCCGTTTTCGAATTTACCTCAGTATCGCAGGAAACCAACAAAACGACTACAAAAAGCAATGAATACTCACCTATTTTGTAGAACATGTAAAACAATGCCAAATGAGGTCGAAATAATTTGATTACCAGTAATTTTCAGCAACCCGGGTTTGCTGAACCCACAGAGTAAATCAACATTGTTTAAATGCGTTTTCAGGCAATTCTAAAAAAAGGCCACTCGATAAAAGTGGCCAGCAGGAGGTCATTAATATAATCAACATTAGTTAAATGGGCGGCTCAACACATCATCGAACGCACCCATCAACAATTGGGCTGAACATTAAAATTCTTCCAAGCGATAAAACCTTACAAGCATTAAAATCTTACAAGCACTGCTCCACGGATGGTGCCGCGCTATCGTCAAATAGGTCGGTAAAGCACTCACCTGAGCTAACCACGACTGTTTCTACGGTTGGAGTACCAATATCGGGAGTTTGACCCAGGGTAACTGAGAATGGGCCTACTCCACCGATCTGCGTTGTCCCATTACCCGCTCTGGAGAATCTGGTTCCATTGGGCGCCATCATATCCAACGCCATGGCAATCACTCCGTCAGCGTATTCGTTCTCGGCAAACTGGTTCAACACCACTGACAAATCCATATTGCCATCAAGAATCATTTCACCAGGCTCCATATCAGTGCCTTCGGTCACACGAAAACCAAATGCACCCAAAGTAGCCCGCATTATTTCTTCGTTATTCAGACTCAGGCTGAATGGCCCCTTTGACAATCCAAAATTACGCACCACCAGCTCACCATCGGCTGGATTTAAATCGGCTTGCGCAGTGAATCCCGCTAAATTCATTTGACCCATTCCGTCGTCTGTTGCACCGGCGGCGGTTATCGCACCAAGATCAATCAACAGACTACCTGCACCAGTTGCAGCATCTGCTGCAATAGAAAACACGGTGCCTGTCTGCATGGTTAAACTATTACCATTACCTTCGTCGTCCAGGCCTACAATCCGAATGGGTTTTGCAACTTCATAGCTGATCGAACCTGCTTCCTGCCCTTCTGCCGAGTTGGTTTCAGTAGCAGTAAATTTAAATGACCCGCTCATTTCGTCTGGCGAGTTAATTTGTTCACCATTACCATTATCGATAGCAGCAATACCGTCAATCGCCGCTTTTATTCCACCCAAATCCAATTCAATTGATTCGCTGTTGGGTGAATAACCCAAACTGACTACCGGTACCTGTTGGTACAAGTAAGTGACAGTACCTGCTTGTTCAGCCGTTGCAACAAGACGGACGCTAACATCTTTGAAAAATTCTGTGCAATTAGCAAAGTCTTGAGCATCTGTTTGATCGATGATGCCTTCTTCACGGCACAGTTCATTCTCGTCGGGATCAACCGTTATAATATTACCGTCTCTGGTCGTGGTGCTAGCCGAGTTTTCATCAGTGGCCAACGAAACAGATAACCAATCCTTAACTTGATCCTGAATACCAGAATCAGTTGGAATATCCTCTCCCATCTGGTCTGTGCCACCGACTGCCACGTCGGTAATGGTATTACCCACATCAGCATTTTGGTTAGCCGCACTCCCAACAGCATTCAGGCCCCGATCAAAACTGCTGCCTATTAGACCGACAGCAATGTTTTTTAGGTCTCCCGTTTCGGCTTCAACTGGTATTACAGCATCAAGCGGTTCGCTGTTATCAGAGCCACCACCACAAGCGCTGATTGCCAGACTAACAAAACTAGTTATGAGTAAAATTTTTGTATTCATTTTTCTGCGCTCCCTTTTGTTAAGTTGAGTGAATAGTGGCTCAACTCAATTGCTTTTTTTGTAACCTGCTGTAACCCGAGAAAATAGCAAATACTCTGAGAAGTAAACTCGGTAATTTTACAGGGCAAGTTTTAAACGAGTGGGCGCTTAATAGCTAAGAGTTCACATAAGCACGCAAAGATAGCAGGCAAGATCGGGAGATTGCTCTTTAGGAGATTGCTCTTTAGGAGATTGAAAGTGTGACAACCGCAGTAGCTCTGTACTTTTCAATTGGATTGCACAGATTGCGCCGTAGTTCTACAGGCTGGCTATTTTGATCGCGTACACGAGAAACCAACCTAAAAGGCCCAGTAAAACAACACTTCTTATTTTTTTCAATGGTTGTGGCAAAGAATCGAATCGCATTATATACAGTCCGGCGATTATCATGAACAGGCCTGAAAACAGCGCGGCCAGCCCCCATGAATTGCTCAGGTTTTGTACGCCATGCCAGAACGTATTCCAAACACCACCCAAAAGTACAACACTACCTATAACTATTGCCATAGCGTTGGGTAATGGCTTTAACCGATTGTTAAAAGCATAAGGTGTGGCGACCAGCAAACCGACCAACATGCAGACAGTGACTATGGTTCCCATAGGTAAGTTAGGCAACATACTTATATTATCCAGTTAAATTTTCGATTAAGACAGTAGTATAAATCAGCCGATCACATACTCGCTCTCTGACTATCAACAAAAGTGATAGTTAATATCACAAGGTATCGTTTGACCAGAATTCTATTTTGTTTCAAGGTCATAAACAGCCTTACAAAGGCTGACTTATCTATTCGGTGTACTGGGATGATCTTCCAGTATTTGGAACTACGCTTCTTATCATGAGGTGACAAATGATTGCGCTAATCGATGACCTTGATCGACAAACGGTCAGAAACAAATCAACCAAATCAAAAGGTGTATCAGGACGGCTTCGTCATGCTATTACAAACCTTTGGGCTAATCACAGAAAACGCAAAGCTGACAAAATAGCTTTGCACCAACTGATGCAACTCGATGACGCACTACTAAAAGACATGGGACTGTCTCGAGATGACCTTGTGTCCATTCGAAATGGTACGCTAACGTTCGATTCATTGGTGAAACAAACCATCCTATCGAACCGGGACAATGAATGCAGCACCATTTCTTTGCGTAAATAGTCCATTTTTGTTAGTTAATAGCTCTATCAAACTAATGGTTCATTCAAAGAGGGTTAGTACAAGAAGTGTTGCCTGAGATAGTCAGGCAGCGCTTTCTTGCGAAAAGCTTGCCCTTATATGTTCTGCTGCGGCCAGAGCAGGTTCAGAAGGATTTTTCCCTATCAGCATTCCAACACCATAAGCTGAAAGCGCCGGCAATCCATCCTTTTCTGTTAGCTCAATAATATCGTTTACGCAACAAGACACAGGAATGGGCGCTACCGCAAGATCGGCAAGGATGGCAGCACGCTGACCTGAAAGGTGTGCGCTCATAAAGGCAACACGATAATCAATATCGGCTGATTCTAGACTGGCCAGGGCAGATTTTCGCCAGGAACAACCCTCTTCCCACACCGATATGGGTAAGGGACGTTTTTCAAAAGCAACACCGTTGCGTAGTCCAGCCCAAACAAGACGCTCCTGAAACACAGGTTCAATATCTTTTTTAAGTTTTAACGACGGATTATAGGTGGTTAGCGCCAGGTCAATCGCACCGCTTCTTATGCACTCACTTAATACAACTGTGGGGTTAACGGCCACATCAACGGTGACACAGCAATGAGTTTGTGCGAAACGTTGTAATAAACCTGGTAAGAGGCGTTCGGCAATATCTTCTGTTGCGCCCAATCGCACGGTTCCGGCGACATCCGGCATGATAAAGCGACTGACCACTTCATTGTTCAATGCAAGCAGGCGACGACCGTGCGCCAGCAACACTTCTCCATCCGGGGTTGGCGTTACAGATCGTGAGTCCCGGCGAAACACCGATCTACCAAGCACCTCTTCAATACGCTTGACCTGCATGGATACCGCTGATGGAGTGCGAAACAGTTTGGTAGCTGCAGTTGAAAAGTTACCCGTTTCGGCAATGACAACGATTGTTCTCAATAAATCGAGTTCCAGCAGTGGTAACTGGTTGTTTTGACGGGTATTTTCCATGGCAGGCCTCATCTATCAATTATTTTGATTAATACTATTATATCTTTTCGTTTGATTGAACCTATCAAATATTACAAAGTCACTGCACGCGCTAATAAAGCGCTTGCATACGGACATTATCGGCCGGCGCAAATTCGCGATTCGATAACCCGTCAACTAAATAGAAGAGATGACACTATGAGTACTTTATGCACACAAGCAACATGTTCTTCATCAACCAACCGTAACCATCGCAGCGGCTTTGTTGTGGAATCTGTACACACGCATCCCTCAGGTTCGGTTGCAAAAGCGATGCTTGCAACACTTGCCAAAACGATTACGCAGTTCTTCGTCATACGATACAACCGGCGCATTGATCGCCAGGCGTTCAAAAACGTAATGACACTGGATGATCGAATGTTAAAAGATATTGGTGTAACACGACAAGATGTAATGTGGGCGAGCCGTTTGCCTTTGTCTGAAGATGCCGCGGCCGAGCTGGAGAAAATCGCGCGACGCAAATAGTGACGATACTGTGGAGCAACAGATTGACGATAAGTGATTTGGCAGTAACAAAATACCGGTAGATAGGAGGGCTGCGTTTAGCGACCCGCCTATCTAACTAGTGTCGACATACATAAACCAAAAAACCACATAAATAATTAAACAATATTTTTTATCAGAGCACGTTAGCAGACCAGGTGCCATTATCGGCGAGGTTGTAAAACAAATCCATGCCTGCCATATCACATATCAGGGTGAGTCAAGCCGCGGACAAACAGAGTCATGTTGCTGTCGAAGCGACCTCTATTCATCCAGGTAGACGTGGTCACATTCGCACCTGGAGCCGATCCGTACTCACCGTTCGGGTAGGTACGACCCATCCATTTAGCAAACCAGGTGTTCTGCAAATAATTGACTATTTCGGTAGTTGCTATTACATATTTCGAATCGATTTGTTCGTTGTGTGAATATACCCGAGCCATGTGCGCCAGCAGTGAATGCGTAAGTATTTCATCCATGGCATGCGTATCTTTGCCGCAGTGAGTGGTGTCGTTGCCCCGCGCGTAGTACAGGAATTGATATCCACGACCATCATGATCGGCCACATTGGACCATAACGCTTGATAGAGCTCGAAAATTCGCTCCAAAATTGCAGGGTCGCCTGTTTCAGCAAGTGCGTTTGTAAGCGACCGTACATAGGACTGACCGGCACGCCGATAACTATATGTTCCGTGACTATTAATCGCGCCGCCTGTTTGACAATTAGCCAGGTTAGGTGCTGAAAATGGTAGATCCGGGTCTCCAGTTATTGCTATCGTCGTTAATCAAGCGAATCACTTTTGCATGCCAGGCTTGAGCCTCGGCACTCAGACTTGGCACAAAAAAGTCGCTGTCTGCAGACCACACCAGATTATTGTTACCACCGTCGTCACCACCGTGACTTCCATCGCTTCCATCACTTCCGACACTTCCGACACTTCCGACACTTCCGCCATCATCTCCAGCATCACTACCGCCGTCGTCTCCGGCATCACTGCCACCGTCGGTGAAACCGTCTCCAGCGCGGTACATAGTATCAACGTATTGCCAACTATTTTCGCTTGTACGGAACCAAAGCCTAGCGTGAATTGTGTTTCCATCAGTCGGTTGTTGATCAACAGTTATTGATGTCTGAGCACGAATGGCTGTACTTGAGTCGTATCAGTCATTACCACCTTGATTCATGCCAAGGTAGAGCCACCAGAAGTTCACTGGCGTGTTGCTATCACTCCATTCAAATTTGACAGAAGCGCCAGTAAATTCACTATTGTTGGTCGGACTGTTCATTGCAGGTGTGGCTATCTCGACATCGTTATTAGCTGCAGAATAACTGCTATCGATAAAACCCCATCGATCAGAATTGAAAAACCAAAGACGCGCATGCACCGTGGAACCATCTTGAGGCATACCAATCACATCGAACTCTGTGTTCAGACCCAGATCACCAGAGTTAGCAATATCCCGTGTACCCAATGATGTACCGACATAAAGCCACACTCGTTCAACTTTTGCATCACCGGCATCATCGGTATTACCGGCATCATCATTTATTGACCAGGAAAATTTTTGAGCTGGGCTAGACAGCATTGAGCCAGCAGTGGGTTCGTCTATACGAGGGCTGGCTAAAAGGTAGGCTGATATTGTGACGGTGGCCAGCAGCAAAAGCAGGTTTATATAAAAAGCAGGTGCACACCTGTTATGTGATGTTTTATATATTACATCGCATTTATTGCTATCTTCGTATAGTGAACCCAAACATGAGGATTCAAATTTTAATTCTTGATCAAGTGCATATAGGGGTTGCACGACAGTAAGTTTCGAACCAACGCAAGATCAACCAACCAACTTAGTACACACCAGAAACAGAGCAATCTCATTTATGTATTAAGGAAATGACACGCGCTAACGCGCATTAATTATTTTGTGCGACTTAACTTTCGTTAGTAGATACAATTACGATTCAATCGCCGCAATAGCCTACTGCTGTAATTCTGAGTTTTCTTCCTAAAACATGTTTCAGGAAGCTGAAATGCAATGAATAGCTTCAACGGTATAAACATTAAGATGAACTCTTTTGCAAATATCTAATGAACCGCTGACTATTACTAATCAGCTTGGGTAACGAATTATCCTTTATGTCATTGTATAAAATTCACTATGTTGACTCATGTTAGATCATGTGAGAATTAAGGAAAGAGCTTAGTGATTTAACTAGTATGTAAAACAATTATGCAGTGCTTTGCCAAAGACTCTGAAACGGCACTACTTTTACGACAGTAGAAGAGTGATTTACAGTATGGTAAAAATTAACGGTGTGATGCGCAACGAACAAAGACAAACAGCAAGGGCTGCAAATAGCGGCCCTCGTGTCAAACTTTCTGAACCAAATTTAATCGGTTAAGACTGAATTGCTTCATAAAAACCATATCTTGAATATCACATCGACAACGCCTTATCAATAACTACATGTGACCAGGCACCTTCAGGCTTTTTGCTGATAACAGGATCTGAACCACCTGACAGTAGTGTTTCAACCGTTCGATCGAAGTCGGCCGGATCGAGCTTACCATCACTGCCTTCGGTTAATTTATTGATCTCACCCATCATGCGTCGCTGATGCTTTTCGGTTTGGGCGCCGCTGGCATCATTCTCTAAAACGATATCGGCTGCTTCATCGACGTTTTCACGCGCGTATTCCCAGCCTTTCATCGATGCTGCAACAAATCGCGCCATTTTATCTACAAACGCGTCGTCACTCAGGTTTTCTTCAAGCACATACAAACCATCTTCCATGGTTGATACACCTTGTTCTTCATACTTGAATACAAGTAAATCTTCCGGTGCAAGACCTGCATCAATAACCTGCCAATATTCGTTGTAAGTCATGGTTGAAATGCAGTCTGCCTGCTTCTGCAACAGCGGGTCAACATTAAACCCTTGCTTAAGCACGGTAACTCCTTCTCCACCTTCGGTACTGATACCAAGTGATGACATCCAACTCAGAAATGGATACTCGTTTCCAAAGAACCAAACACCCAGCGTGCGCCCTTTGAAATCTTCTGGTGATGTAATACCCGAGTCTTTACGACAAGTGAGCATCATGCCAGAGCGTTTGAACGGTTGAGCAATATTGACCAATGCAACACCTTTCTCACGACTCGCCAACGCCGATGGCATCCA
>CAYTJF010000007.1:25350-49474 GCA_964437945.1 uncultured Granulosicoccaceae bacterium | reverse complement strand
GAAGATCAGCGAATCGCAATGAACGTTGCAGCTGATGCATCACTTATGCGTGCAATCAGCTATCGTATTTACGAAAACGGTAAAGCACTGAAAGATCTGGTTGAAAACGAAGGCGTTGTTCTTCATGACACACCAGAAGATTACTTCGTTGAGTACATGGCAGCTGCAAACGCTACTTTGGAAAAGAACGCTGCTGAAAACGAATTCTTCAACGAAGTTTGGACTTCAATGAAAGATTTCGCAAATGTTGCAGTGCCTTTCTGGGCTGGCGCACAAACATCAAATGCGGCACTTGGTAACGCTTTCGCGAATTCGCAGAAGTAACTGCCATACGATGTAATTGTGTTAAAAATTGCTATGGCATTTAAACTGCTTTAGCACTTTACACAGGCCTCGAAGCCCTTGGTTTCGGGGCCTGTTTTTTATCCTTCATCCACAACTTTTTTGTACAGATTAGCAATGGCTGACGACGTAGATCCAGATAAGCTAGAAATAGCTGACGAGCTGATAGCCGAGCGGCGCTCGGCAGCCCCGGGCGAACTACCTGATGATATGAATTCTGCACACCGTGCAATCATTGGATTTATAGACACCTTTAACGAATATGTTGGCAAAATTGTTTGCTGGATACTCGTGCCTTTATGTCTTGCCATGGTGTACGAAGTCGTTGCCCGTAAAATTGGCCTGGACCCCTCCGTATGGTTTGGTCGAGGAGAGATAATTCCAAAACCCACCGTGTGGGCCTTCGATATAAGTCGCATGCTATACGGTGCCATGTTTATGCTCGGTGCGGCTTACGCACTTTCCAGAGGCGTACACATCAGAGCAGACTTTATTTATCGAAACTGGTCAGACCGTACGCAAGGCATAATCGATCTGATTTTGTATTGCACTCTTTTTATGTTTGGTATGGCTGGCTTGATGTACAGCGGCTTTGAATATTTTTTATCTTCCCTCACACCGCGATGGGAAGTCGCCAATGATACTGCCTGGGCTCCTTATCTATGGCCCATAAGACTCTGCATTCCAGTTGGTGCGGCTTTTCTAATGCTACAAGGCGTCTCTGAAATTCTGAAATCCTGGTACGCAGCAACTCGTGGGAGATGGCCAGTATGAGTTTTAGCCCTGAAATTATTGGCCTGTTCATGATCGGTGCGATGCTGTTCGCGATCTTTATAGGCTTTCCAATCTCATTCACGCTTATTTTTCTGGCCACAGTATTCGGTGCCTGGGGTCTGGGTGGCAACTGGGATCTGGTTTACTACCTTGAGACGCTGCAGTTTTCCGCAGCCATGCTGGAACAAACGCTATCGGCAGTACCGTTGTTTATTTTCATGGGCATACTGATGGAACAAGCCGGTTTAATGGAACGGCTGTTCTTAGCGGTGCAACTAATGTTGTCTCGCGTTAAAGGTTCGCTGTATATAGCCGTGTTATTTGTATCCACTATCTTTGCTGCCGCTACCGGTATTGTTGGTGCATCAGTCACCATCTTAGGGATTATGGCAGCCAAAACCATGAACCGCTCAGGCTACGATGTTCGTCTCTCTGCAGGCGCCATCACAGCTGGAGGCACACTTGGCATTCTGATTCCACCGAGCATCATGCTGGTAGTTATGGGTCCAATACTCGAAGTACCGGTAACAGACCTGTTCGCAGCTGCAATTATTCCAGGCTTTTTGATGGCATGTTTGTACATCGGTTATGCGCTGATTCGCTGTCAGATAAACCCGAATCTTGGTCCACCGTTGCCAGAGGAATACCGCGCGGAAAGCATATGGATTATCTGCCGCGAATTCTTTTTAGGGCTGGTACCCCCCGCAGCGCTGGTCGGCTTTGCTTTGGGCAGCATCCTGCTTGGATGGGCCACGCCAACAGAAGGTGCAGCAGTAGGTGCATTCGGCTCGTTCTTACTAACCGTGTTTTATCGAAAGCTGACGTGGAAAGGCTTCAAGGATGCGTTGCTAAAAACGCTGGAAATCTCGGTACTCATCCTGTTCCTGGTTGCAGCGTCAAACTTTTTTGGTGCCGTGTTCTCAAAACTTGGAACACCAAACATGTTGACAGAATACCTGTTAACGCTGGACCTGGCACCCTATGCGATCTTGCTGCTGATTATGGCGCTAATCTTTCTACTCGGCTGGCCGTTGGAATGGGTTCCAATCGTGTTAATAATCGTACCCATTCTTTTGCCACTGGTAGAAGGCTTGCCATTCGAAGGCAGCCTGGCTGACCCACAGAATCGTTTGATCTGGTTTGGCATACTGGTCGCAGTGAATTTACAAACGGCGTGGTTATCACCACCGGTGGCACTATCTGCCTATTTCCTTAAAGGCGTTGTGCCTGAGTGGGATCTGAAAGATATCTATATCGGTATGATGCAGTTTATGGTCATTCAATTATTGGGCTTGGTCATCCTGATCATCTTTCCTGAAATTGTATTATGGCTGCCTGAATATTTTAATGAGACCAGAGAAAGATAACGGCAGTAAATGCGCCCCGGCTCCGGGGCGCATACCTTACCTTGTACAACCCGACTACGAGTTCTAAATATTAATGTCCGAGTTTTTCAGTAATCTTCAATCGTTTGACGCGTTAAACGTTCTAATCCAAGTTATTTTTATTGACCTGGTGCTGGCCGGTGACAACGCTATTATCGTTGGCATGGTGGCATCCAGAGTGCCACCGGAAATGCGCCAAAAAGTCATATTCTGGGGCATTGGTGCAGCGGTGGTTATGCGCATTGGCTTCTCGCTTATTACGGTTCAACTGCTCAACATCATCGGATTAAAATTCATAGGTGGCGCGCTGCTACTTTGGGTTTGCTGGCGATTGTGGGTGGAGCTTCGCACCGCCTATGGCAATGTCGAAGAAGGTGATAACACACAGCCTTTTACGTCCATGCGTCCGGCCGTCATTCAAATTGTTATTGCAGACCTTTCCATGTCAATTGATAACGTGTTAGCCATAGCCAGTGTGTCGCGTAAATACCCTGCCATTCTGGTATTTGGTTTGGCGCTTTCAGTTGCATTTATGGTGTTCGCAGCAACGCTTATTGCCAATCTACTCAAGCGTTATCCGTGGATTGCCTATGTTGGCGTGGCGTTCATTTTTTATGTCGCCCTCGTTATGATGTGGGAAGGTGGACTTGAGGTGTTTAACGAGTTTGCTTAACAACAAAGCAAGCGATTAAAACGATATTCGAATTCTATTTTCTAAATCATCCAGTACAGTGCCAGCGGCACTTTAATAGCACTGCGTTTTTTAAATCCAGGACTAAACATGAGCATTGAGTACATAAAAAAAGCAACTGAATCAGCTGCAGAGCAGGACGACAAAACCCGCGGCATCGTGCAAGAGATTCTCAACACCATTGAAGCTGGCGGTGAAGCGGCCTGTATCGATTATGCCAAAAAACTCGATGGATACGAAGGCGAAATTGTCCTGTCCACCGATGCCATTTCGCAATGCAACGATCGCGTTCCACAAAAAACCAAAGACGACATTCAATTCGCCTACGATCGTGTTCGCAAGTTCGCTGAAAAGCAACGCGACTCCCTTAGCGAATTCGAAGTCGAGTTATCACCGGGCCTGTGGGCAGGTCAAAAACAAATACCGATGCAAACCGCTGGCTGCTACATCCCGGGCGGTCGATACGCTCATGTGGCATCGGCTGTTATGTCTGTTGGAACCGCAAAAACTGCCGGTGTTTCACACGTGGTGGCGTGTTCTCCACCAAAGCCGGCCACAGCATCTGAGCCGGGTGGCCCTAACCCTGCCATTGTGTACACTGCCAATTTATGTGGCGCTGACACCATTCTTGCGCTCGGTGGTGTACAAGGTATTGCCGCTATGGCATTCGGACTGTTCACCGGTCATCCGGCCGACATTCTCGTTGGACCAGGCAATCGATTTGTTGCAGAAGCCAAGCGCATGTTGTTTGGCCGCGTTGGAATCGATCTGTTTGCTGGTCCAACAGAGATCGGCATCATTGCCGATGCCTCAGCAGACCCACATATAATCGCAACCGATCTGGTCAGCCAAGCTGAGCATGGCCCGGATTCGCCCGCCTGGTTGTTTACCAGCGACCGAAGCATGGCTGACAAGGTCATTGCCCTGATGCCCGGCCTGATTGATAAATTACCTGATACTGCGCGTGAAGCGGCAACTGCGGCATGGCGCGACTATGGCGAAGTCATTTTGTGCGAAACCGATGAAGCCATGGCAACGATAAGCGACCAGTACGCTGCCGAGCATCTGGAAGTGCACGCGGCTAACCTGGACTGGTGGACATCGCGTTTACGCAATTATGGTTCATTGTTTGTGGGTGAAGAAGCGACGGTTACGTTTGGCGATAAGTGCTCAGGCACTAATCACATATTGCCAACGCGCGGTGCAGGTCGTTACACCGGAGGCTTATCAGCAGCAAAATTTATCAAAACAGTGACAACCCAACGAATGACACAAGATGCCTGTAAGGAAGTGGCCTCTGCCGCTGCACGCATTTCTCGTTTAGAAGGTATGGAGGCACACGCGCGTTCAGGCGATGAGCGTCTGGCCAAGTATTTTCCAAATGATACGTTTGAGTTGCAACCGGCTTCAAAGTAAAAACCGGCTTCGGAGTGTATCGTTAAGTAAAGCAAATGCCGATGGCTGGTTTTGTTACCGGGCATAGGCGAATAATTGGTAAAAGCATGTCAAACCAAGCATTATGTGCATTTAGTCTTGACGGTAAAACGGCTTTGGTCACCGGGGCATCGTCCGGTATTGGACAAGCACAAAGTCTTGCACTGGCCAGGGCCGGTGCCAGTGTTGTCCTGGTTGGACGTCGTGAAGCTGCACTGGCTGCCACCCTTGACTCTATCGAAGCAATCAACGCTACTGCGTTTGTGCTACCCATGGACTTACATGATCGGTCAGCCTTCCAGGAATTCAGTCAATTAGCCATTAGCAAGACCGGGGCTATTGATATTGTGATCAATGCAGCCGGTGTGAATTACCGGGAACCGACCGAAAAGATCTCCCCAGAGAGCTGGGATGAAACGATAAATCTGAATCTAAGTGTGCCGTTTTTTCTGGCTCGCGAATTTGTCCCGGGCATGCAGTCCCGTGGCTGGGGTCGAATCATTAATATCGCATCGCTGCAAACTGCCCGAGCATTTACCAATGGTATGGCTTATGGGGCATCTAAAGGCGGCATTGGGCAAGTCACACGTGCAATGGCTGAGAGCTGGTCCGCTAGCGGAATTGGTTGCAATGCCATTGCCCCGGGCTTTTTTCCAACTGAACTGACAGCGCCGGTGTTCGAACAATCCGAACTGAGTGAAAAACTGGCTGCGCAAACGGCAATTGGGCGCAATGGTGAGCTAGCCGACCTCGACGGCATCACTGTTTTCCTTGCCTCACCTGCATCGAATTACATTACTGGCCAAATCGTTTATGTTGATGGCGGGTTTACCGCTAAATAGCCCGCTCAGCTGTTGGAGAGTTTTCAATAGTCTACTTTACGGTGGCTTCCATATGCTACGGGCATGCATTAATCTGACCCTTCAAATAAAGGAATTAACTTGAAAGCACTGGTTTACACAGGCGAACTGTCCATGGAACTACGCGACGAGCCTGAGCCTGTGGCCGGTGCAGGGTTGTCTCTGGTAAAAATCGAAGCTGCGGGTATCTGCGGCTCAGATATGCATGCCTACCATGGTCACGACGAAAGGCGTGTTCCACCCATGATTCTGGGCCACGAACTAGCTGGCACTGTACTCGACGGTGAGCTCACTGGTCAACGGGTCGCCATCAATCCCATGCTCACTTGCAATCGGTGCCGAGAATGCCTGCAAGGCAATCCGAATCGCTGCCAACAACGCGATCTGGTTGGACTGGGCCGGGCCGGTGGCTATGCAGAGCTTATTGCCATTGAAACAGCAAACCTGTTCCCACTTGGCGACAATCTGAGCGCAACGCACGCCAGCCTAATGGAACCAACCGCCGTCTCCTTGCATGCGGTGGTTATGGCAGAAAAAACGCTTACACGTCCGGTTTCAGAATCGCGCGCGTTGGTCATCGGCGGTGGTGCTATTGGTTTACTGGCAGCGTTGGTGCTCAAACAAAAAGGGGTTCGCGAACTGGTTGTGGCTGAAACCAACACGGCACGTCGCACAACGTTAAACAAGCTTGGGTGTGGAACCATCTACAACCCACTTGACTCTAATTCGCCAGATAACGACTATTTCGATTTGGTTGTTGATGCCGTTGGCAGTGGTGCCACGCGTGCCCATGCCTGCAATAAAGTGCGTGCTGGTGGCGTTATCTCTCACATCGGATTACAAGACAATGAACCAGGTCTTGATACCAGAAAATTAACCTTGCAAGAAATTAGTTTTATTGGCCACTACACTTATACGCCAACAGATTTAAAAGCTGCACTGAACATGATCGACAGCGGCGCATTAGGTTCTTTAGATTGGGTCGAATCTCGACCATTAGCCGATGGTGCGGAAGCATTTAAAGCGATACACACAGGGGAAGCCGCATCCCCAAAAATCGTTTTACATCCGGACCGTTAGGCTATTTCGATTGTTGTATATCGTCACGAGACATATAACTATGCATAAACAGAATCAACAAATGGCTAAATCAGCCACAATTAACAGCATTATATTTCTTATTTTATTTGCTTTCGCTCTACCATCGCTGGCACTTGAATATGAATGCAATGCCGGTTCAGAAAAACGATTTATTCGCATGGAACTCCCTGGCAAAAAACATCTGTGTGAAGTATCAGTCACCTATGCAAGCCAGGAGCGCAGCGTCAAGTGGTACGCCGATAAAGACTCGATGTTTTGCTCTGATAAAACGAACGAGCTACAAAAAAAATATGAGACTGAGTGGAATTTTCAGTGCGAACAGTGGCCAGATCACGATGGCGTCGAGCAGCTCAGCAAGCGGCAAAGAATCATACTCGATACTGAACTAAAATCACTGATTGCTGACGGGCAGAACGTACCCACCCCTTTTCTGGTAGAAGGGCTCAAGGCTGCTGCCAGCCCCACTACTTCAATTGAAAATGATGCCGAATTACTCGTGGTTCAATTCTTTCTGTATGTTCCTGATACAGGGTTTGCACGCGATGTCACACACATTATTCGTGATGACGGCGTCTCATGGCGCACGTTGGCAAGAATAGAATCCTTAGCCCAGCATATTGATGCAGATGAGGGCTATGTTATCGATTCAGCACTAATATCAAGCGTGACGAGCAATGGTGCATTGAAAATCATCACAGCTTTTGACTCAATGAAGTCATCGAACAATGAAGCCGTCAATGTGGGCAGTTCTGGTTGCTATGGTAATCAAATATTGGCAACCAGCGACAACGGCGAACTTGTTGCCAGAACACCGCACCGCTACTACTGTCCAAATACTGTGGATGCCGATGCGGGCTGAATATTAATCCTATTTTTATACACTAAAAAATTTATTCGCTACATCAACTTGGCGCCATTGGGAACGGCTTCAGAGGGTGATATTAAGACGATCGCACCATCTTCTCTGGCAAACCCTGTGACCAAACATTCGGACATAAAGGGTCCAATCTGTTTTTTGGGGAAATTCACTACTGCTACGATTTGTCGTCCAACCAGGGAAGCGGCGTCGTACAGATCGGTTATCTGGGCACTGGATTTTCGCACGCCGATTTCGTCACCAAAATCGATCGTTAATTTGTAGGCAGGCTTACGTGCTTCTGGAAAATCATCGGAAGCTGTAATAGTACCCACCCGCAATTCAACCTTTTCAAAGTCTGCCCAATCAATTTCGTTCATAACCCAGTTTTGCTTAATTTAAATTGCTGATGTTACTTTCATCCCAACGGCTTGTCTATTGTTAGCAAATAACGGCCTTTCACTCAGGGTATATCGCTTGCTTATCCCAAACTTCCATAAAGCCTTCCACGAGCTTAAGTATTCGTTCAGGATTTAAAAATGATAAGCGCAGAACGCTATCACTAATCGACAATCACTTACGGTAGCTTTTCGGGAAGCACATCACATAACCATTGTTAACGTGTTCAGATTTTAAATTGAATTTGTTACACACAACACAAATTACCGTCACACATTCGATAAATTCCAATACAGGCCGAAAACCGATATGAGGAGAGCAAAGCTGGATTAGCAGTTACATGCAGAGTGCTCGAACAAAAAAAAACATTCGCGACTGAAAATGAAGAGACATTATTTATGAATTTTGTAAAAACTACCCTCATTGCTACCGCTGCCGTAGTTGCTGTTGGCTGTGCCGTAGACGATCCAAACCGTCGAGCTAAAACAGGCGCTGCCATTGGTGCTATAGCCGGCGGCATTCTGGGCAATCAATCCAGCAGCAAAAACGGAAAAGTGGTTGGTGCCGCTGTTGGCGCACTAACCGGTGCTGCGGTAGGTAACTACATGGACAAGCAACAGCGTCAGCTGGAACAGAAATTAGCCGCAGAACAAGCTAATCAGGAGATTTCAGTTTCTCGTCTTGATGAAGAAACTTTAAAAGTTAACGTTAGCAGCGAAGTCTCTTTTGATGTTAATCAGGCTACGATTAAAAGTAACTTTCGCGACAGCTTGAACAAGGTTGCAGATGTTGTTTCAGAGAACGATAAAACAGCTATACACGTCATTGGACATACAGATAGTACAGGCTCTGAGAGTTACAACCAGCAGTTGTCTGAAAAGCGGGCAAGTTCTGTTGCTCAGTACCTGAGCCAGAACGGTGTGCAGCGTAGTCGCATGCGTGTTGTTGGTCGTGGCGAAAACTTACCGGTTGCGGATAATAGTAGCAGTTTTGGTCGAAGCCAGAATCGGCGGGTAGAAATATACCTGAAGCCATTTGTTGAAGGTCGCGAGAACGATGCGTATCGTTCACCGATTTAATATGACTTAACAAGCACTTCTGGCTCTTTAGTCAGAGTTTGAAAAAGGGCCGCGTATGCGGCCTTTTTTTGTTCACGTGCTGCAGCAATGATGAGTATAAGTGAATTGGGTCAACAATCTCCTTTCTCTGTTGCGGGCTAAACCGGTCATCAATAGCCTAACTAAATGGGAGCGATATGTTAAAGTTTGAGAGTATATTTGCAATATGATGATTTTAAACACCATCTGCGGAATATCAACGGACTATCAAATGAAACCAATCTCCCAGTACAAAGGATAAATATGAAATACATTAAAAGTTTATTTTTCATGCTACTTGCTGTTGCGTTTTCAAGCATTGCGTACGCAGATGAAGTTTTGCTTAAAACAAGTGAAATAGAAACTCTTCTTAAAGGCAACACCGCATACGGTGTTCACTATAATGAGAGAACAAATCAGTACTTTTCTGAGTCAGGGTTAACGATGTGGATTAAGGAAGGTGATGCTGCACCATCTGAGGGAAAATGGAAGGCCAAAGATGATAAATATTGTTCTAATTTTGGCGGCGGTGAGAACTGCTTTCAAATTGCAGAAGATAAAGAGCAAGGAATCTACTATTTTCTATCTGAAGGTTTCAGAGCGCCATTCATTATAAAAAATGGATACCAGGCAAATAATTAGTTTTCTTAAATTTTCAACAGTCTTCAGTAAAGGGGTGTATTCACCCCTTTTGTCTATGTGCCGAACATCAGCAACGGATTGTGCCTGATGTGTGGCGATTCTCAGCTAAACTATAAAATACATAAATTTACCTAAGACTCGCGCCATTGCGGATCAAGTCGGTCAAGCATTCGAAGATACGCAGGCCACTCTGGCAGCAGCACCTCTGCCCCACCCTGTGAAGCACCACTTTCAAATTGTTCACGTGTTTTAGCCACAACTTCTGGTCGAGGCCTTTTCAAGGTACCGCCACCGGCAACCGCTGCCATCGCTTTTAACTGTACGCCAGCACAATCTTCAAAGTGATACAGGCGTGTGAACGCATGAGCAATACTTTGACCGCAAATAAGAATGCCATGGTTATAGAGCAGCATAGTGTGTTTGTCTTTACCCAGGTCATTCACAATGGATTCGCGTTCGGCCAAATCCAGTGCTATGCCCTCGAATTCATGCACACCAATGCGCTCATGAAACATGCAGCCCATTTGCGTTAGCGGAATAAATCCTTCCTCAAGGCAACAAACAGCCGTCGCGTTTTGTGAATGCGTGTGCAGCACACATTGCAGATCGGGGCGGGCCGCATGAATGGCTGAATGAATCGTATAGCCCGCTGCATTAATAGGGTACGGATTATCATCAAGTTTATTTCCGTCTATATCGATCTTTACCAGGTTAGATGGACTGATTTCATCGTAAGCGTGACCAAACGGGTTGATTAGCAGGTGCTCGGTGTCTGGTATTCGCGCTGTAATATGGTTATAAACCTGCGAAGTCCAACCATAAAAATGAACCAGCCGATAAGCAGCTGCAAGATCGACTCTGGTTTGCCATTCAGTCTCGCTGTAGTTATCTGCAGATACATTGACTGATTGGATATCATAATCGTTGCCGGCAGTTCTGACGCTAGACATAATTATTCTCACAAGGTTCTATGTGCAGCACAATGGTGTCTGCTTCGGGGTCTCTCATACTAGCTAAATTCAGGTTATTCTGTAAAGAAGGGTTAATCAAAGGAAAATCTATGCGAATAGCCGTATTAGGCGCCGGTGCTATGGGGTCATGGTTTGGAGGGCACTTAGCGCTTCAGGAAAACGCTGTGCAGTTGCTCACAACCAATACAGCCCACCATGAAACCATCAGCAAGAATGGGCTTATTATGCAAGGTTCAACCGCAAAAGGTCAAATCAATGAGCAGCGCGTAAACCTTACTGCAGGCCCACCAGATTCTATTCAGGCACCAGTCGATCTAATATTGTTAATGACCAAAACATTTCAGACCACAAATGCCTTAGCCAACGTAAATAAAGCCATCGATGATGACACTCATATTCTGAGCCTGCAAAATGGCGTAGGTAATGCAGAAGCCATTGGAGAATTTATATCACCAGAACGAATTTGGGTTGGCGTGTCGATGATGCCGATTGATAAAGTCGCACCGGGCGTTGTTGAGGGCAAAGGTCAGGGCAGCAGTTATTTTGGTAATGCAGCAAACCAGGACGACACCGATATGGCACAGCGTATAGAATCAACGTTTAAAAGTGCCCATATTGAACTGCATCACGACGCCAACATACAAAAACGCATTTGGGAGAAACTTGCGTTCAATGCAGGTATGAATGCGTTATCGGCTTTGTCGCGTGGCACACCAGGTGCCATTGGCGCATCAAAAGGGGCAAAAGAGCTTGCACAGGATGTTGCCGATGAGGTAGCCAAAGTTGCAAACACACTCAATATCAAGGTTAACCTTGAGCACGTCAATGACATGATTACATTATCATGCACGCAACACGGTGATCATATTCCATCGATGTTGCAGGATTTGCAGCTGGCTCGTCGAACTGAAGTCGATGCACTTAATGGCGCCGTTGCAATGCTTGCCAATCGAGCCTCAATAGCCGCGCCACTGAACGAAACACTGACCACGCTGATCAAACTTGCCGAGTTCTCAAACCAGTCGCAACAGCAGTAGAATTCCACACATTAATGCAGAAAATTTATCGATGCGCTTATTTTTGTGTTTAGTGTGCTGTGCAGTCGTTCGGTAACTTCCCGAAAATATCTCGAACTCCGAGTTATCCATCACGTCCGGGTTCGTCTGGATCGCTGGAAAAAATTGCCATCTTGTTGCCCTGAGGGTCGCGAAGGTAGCCTACATAAAAATGAGATCCATAAGAGTCACGAAAGCCTGGCGGACCCTCGTCAGAACCACCAGCGGCAGTTGCTGCGGCGTGGAGGTCACGAACCTGCTTCTGATTACGCGCCTCGAACGCGATCATGGCACCATTTCCAGCCGATGCCGGACGTCCATCGAAGGTTGGTTTAACGTAGAAGTCTGGCAGCACTGGAGACTTTCCTTGATGAACGGGCAACGCGTAGCTGAGTCCCTCAGGCCCCTCTTCCAGCGTGTAACCAAGAGATAGCAGGAACGCAGAGTAGAACCGTTTCGCTCGAGGAATATCATCAGCACCAACAGTGACGTAGGCAATCATTTATCGTACTCCATTTAGGATGTTTGGTTATTGAAGTCAAGGCCATACGAGAGCAGCATATTTCCTTGCGAATTTTAGATGGCCCCGGACATAGTTACAAAGGCCAAAAAAACAAAATCAGTGGCACGCTGATTACCACAATAACAATCTCTAACGGTAAGCCCATTCGCCAGTAGTCGTTAAATTTATAACCACCCGGCCCCATAACCAATGTGTTGCATTGATGACCAATAGGGGTAAGAAACGCACAGGACGCACCAACGGCTACGCTCATCAGAAACGGATCAGCGTTAACGTTCAATGCCTGCGCCATCGCAATTCCCAGTGGTGCCATAACCAATGCTGTGGCTGCGTTGTTGATAACATCAGACAACAACATGGTCACCACCAACAAAAGCGCTAACACCACGGGTATGGGGAAGCCACTGGTCCAGTCGATTAGTGAGTCAGCGACCAACTGCGTTGTACCGGTCGTGGTTAATGCGTTACCCACCGGAATCATGGCTGCTAACAACACAATAACCGGCCAGTCAATATCATCATAGATTTGTCGCGGTGAAAGAATGCCGAACAACACATACGCCATTATTGCTAGCAAAAATGCGGTAGTTAGCGATGTAAAACCCACAATACCTAGCAAAATAGCCACTGCAAAAATAGCCGATGCCAACACAACCCGGCGGGTACGATTCAAATCGATGGGACGGTTTGCCAGTGGCCACATACCCAGCTTTCGAAAGTGCTCATCAATGGTTTCCGAGTCACCCTTAAGCAGCAGTACATCGCCAGCTCTGAATACTTGCTGGCGTAGCCGCTGGGTTACAGGGCGACCATTTCTGGCCAAACCAACCAAGGCTACCGTTCTGCCCGTCTCCCGGCGAATATGTTCTACACCTTGTCCCACCAATACCGATTCGTTGTTGATGACACCTTCAACCATAACCTCATTTTGCGGATCGGGCTGAACAAATGCAGGAGTTGCCGAACTCAACAATTCTAATGAATGTTTTTCAAGAAACTCTCGCAGCTCATCAGGTTCAGCACGCAAGATAAGAATATCTTCTTCGGCAATCACGTAGCTGGCACGAACCGCTCTGGCAAAGCGACGCTTACCAGCAACCCCAATGATCTCGACGTTGCCACTTTCACCAACATCTGTTTCACCCAGAGTTTTGCCTACTAATGGTGAGTCACTGGGTACTTTGGACTCAGTAAGGTATTGCCCTACTTCAAACAGTTTATTGGCCGTATTGCTTTGCATGCGCTCTTTTGGAATGAGTCGCCAGCCAACAAACGTTATAAACAACCCGCCAATAATCGCTATTGGCAATCCAACCGGTGTGAATGAAAACATGCCGAATGCCTCACCGGTATGTTCGGCACGAATGCTGGCGATAATAATATTGGGCGGCGTTCCAATCAGCGTCATCATACCGCCGAGCAAACTGCCAAACGCCAGTGGCATTAATATAAGTGCGGGGGATCGATCACGTTCATCACAGGTTGATAGTGCAATTGGAAGCAATAAGGCCAGTGCACCAACATTATTCATAAATGCCGAAGCCACCGTAATCACTGCCGTCAACGCGGCGATATGCATAATCGGTGTTTCAGTCAGATGACTGATACGGCTGGCAATCTCATCGACCACCCCAGCATTTTTCAATGCACTGCTTATGATCAACACGGCTGCAACGGTAATGACTGCCGGATGTCCAAAACCGAGAAACGCCTTGTCGGCGTCGACCAGACGAAACAACACACACGCGATAAGCGCTGCCATCGCCACCAGGTCGTACCGCCAACGACCCCAGCCAAACATCAGCATGGTTACGCCCAAAATTGCACTAATCAGAATCTGTTCTGTGGTCATTGTTGTATGAATTTGTCAAAACGGTTACGCCGTGTCAATTGCACAGCTCTTGCATTCTACTAGGGAGCGACCATCGGTCCAGGTACTAGACCAAATCGACAAAAATTGGACATATAGTGCATCTAATGAAAGCCTCCTTCGTAGAGCCTCGTCAGGCAAGCAGTTCAATCGATATTAGCGTAGAAGGTAAACAGCATGGTCATCTCACTTTGCCGTGCCCGTCCCCAGGCTCCGCTTTCGGCACCATGCAAATTCCCGTGTGCGTCATTAGAAACGGCGATGGTCCGGTAGTAACATTGTTGGCAGGTGCGCGAGGTGATGAGTATGATGGACAAGTCGCGCTACACAATTTGGCTAGTTCTATTCAAGTTGAGGACATCAGTGGTTGTTTGATCATTGTGCCGATGATGAACCCCTCGGCAGAGGCTAACCATACTCGCCTTTCAGCGGTGGATGGTAAAGATCTGGACGCGTGTTTTCCGGGAAACGAATCCGGTTCGCCAACCGAACGACTTGCCGCTCATCTATTCAACACAGTGGTGGAACCGGCCGACCTGGTTATTGAACTGCAATCAGGCGGGTCAACAACGCTCATTACATCTCTGGCTGCAGTCCATATCAATACACAAAATAAGCCGCTGCAAGAGCGAGCTGAGCAGCACATGATTGCTTTCGGAGCGCCTTACAGCGCAAGACTGTTACCTTGCCAACGCGGCTCGCTGGCAGCAAGCGTCCAGAACGCACAAAAAGAATTACTATGTGTTCGTCTTGGCGGCGGAGGCAGTGTGACTACCAATAATCTGGACATAGCCCGAATCGGCTGTCGCAACGTTCTGATTCAAATGGGGGTTCTGCACCAAGAACTTGCGCTGCGATCGACCCGTATGCTGGAGGTTACAACAGAAAAAAATTATATGATCGCACCCTGCTCTGGCCTGTTGGATATGTGCAAAGACGCTGGCGACGATGTTTACATGGGCAGCCCTGTTGCAAAAATAATTTCGCCAGGCAACACAGGAGCCAGCCCTGTTATTTTAACAGCTGATCGTAATGGCATTATAATGGCCCGACACCACAGCGGATATATTGATCAGGGCGACTGTGTGGCCATTGTTGCAGATGAAGTACAACGCTAACGCTGTTCTGCGAAACTATACTGAGTTAAAAGCTGCACCAGGCGAAGCCACGCGGGGAAGGAGAACCCATGTCATGTTTAAATTTGTAAAAGAAATTAAAGCGTCAATAAAAGAAGGGATTGAGGAAGGCAGAGAAGAATTGCGTATCGAGGCGGCCAACGCTCCAGCAGCCGCTGAAGACTCAACCCTGGGAGAGAGTCTGAAATACATCAGTGTCGATGAGCAATTTGCCGTTGCACTCTGTGCCCCTTATCGTGAAGTGTATTCTCGCTGCATTGGCTCCTGGGCTGGCAAGTCTGCGGTTACGCTGTATCAAATAGCGTTGCCAGCAGATGATTTAAAGCACTATGCCGATATCCTCAAACGGGATTTCGATATTGATAATGAAGCAACCGCGCTGGCATCCATCAAGCAATTCAAAGAGGAGGTTGAGCGAGGGACCGACTACGCCAAAATTTACCGGTATATCAGTAAGCTGGATATGCTGGAAAGATCAGTTAAAGAAATTCTGGCGCAATCGGACAACCAATACACAAAAAAAACAATCGATGCAGTCCTGTCCAGTTATTCACAACTCGAGCTCGGACCACAAGGAGGCGATGCATTCAGAATTGCTATTATCGCACACATAGCCAGCGCTGCAGGCGGGTTGGGCTATTTACACAAATATCAGGTTATGCAACAGCTGCGCGTTGTTTCACACATGGCAAGCAAACGCTACTCAAGCTGGCAGCACTATTCAGATGGATTTATTGCTGGTAAAAGAGCCTGGGGTCAACAAGGCATGGGTGCTGAAAAAGTACTTGCTGGTGCCATTAAAAAATTACACAGCAAAGAGCAAAGCCCGTGGCAGATGCTCGCATGGAGTCAGGAAAGCCAGGAAGGCCAGAAAAGCCAGGAAAACCGCGTAAGCCGAGTGCGCCGTGTACGTCCATGAAAGTCAAGAAAGATAAATAAGCGTGAGATTCATAAGCGCCACTAAAAAACTGCACTGCAAAGAATAAAGCCTGTGGCAAATGTTTGCCTGAAACTGACAAAGCGTCGACCGCTGAACCGGACAGGCGCTCACTATCGCTGCATAACCGTTGCGATCAACCCTCATCGGAATGGAAATGAAGTTCAGAAAAACAGACATCAGTGATCTGCAGAAACTGGAGCGGGTTCAGCTGGCAACATCACTTCCAGGGGCAAAACCAATATGCCTGCTTGGAACACAAGCCAGCGATGGAACAACTAACCTGGCACCTTTTTCAAGTGTTACCCACCTGGGCTCAAATCCACTGCTAATCGGTGTGGTTACCCGGCCCGCAACAGTAGACAGGCACTCGTTATCAAATATTATTGAAAATCGTGAATGGACTTTAAATCACGTACACAGTGAAATCCTTGAACAAGCACACCAGTGCTCAGCCCGTTATCAGGTTTCTGAGTTCGAGGCCACAGGATTAACACCGCATTATGAAGAGGGTATCAAGGCCCCGTTCGTTGCTGAATCTCGCGTGCGCTATTCATTGGAGCTAAAAGAGATAATAGATATCACTGCTAATGAAACCAAGCTTATCGTCGGAGAAGTGACTTTTATCGAAATCAATGATAGCTTGCTAGAACCTGACTACGGAATAGATCTTGTCGAAGCCGGCACTCTGGCTTCCACCGCACTGGATACCTACTTTAAAATCTCCAAGTACAAGAAAATTGACTACGCCAAGCCATAGTGTGTAGCTCTTAACAATGCACACTGTCATTCTTCTTACGGCGTCTATAGCAATCGTAGGCTCCAACTCACTATTACTTAGCCCCATTGCTGGCAGTGTCGCAAGCGCGTTCCCATCCACTAGCGCCGCTGACGTGATGGTTGCCTCTGCCTGCTACGGTCTGTCAACCGCCATCAGTGCTCTGCTGCTTGCACCAGTTGCAGATCGAATAGGCCTATCAAGGGCGCTTGCCTTTTCTATGCTTGCAATTACTGTAGCTCTGGTTATTAGCGCAGCTTCACCATCACTGTTTTGGCTTTGCGCAGGACAGACACTGGCAGGCGTTGGAGCCGGCGTGGCGCTCCCGACCACGTACGGACTTACCGTTGCTGTTGCGCCAAAAGATAAGGAAAGCGAAACACTTGGATGGGTGTTGACGGGCTGGACGCTGAGTATGGTAGTCGGGGTAAGTATGTCGGCCGTCATAGCTGACTACATTGGTTGGCGCTTTGTATTTACGTTACTGGCAGGAATGAGTTTGTGTTTGCTTGTCGCTTTACACTACTTCTCCGCTCTGCCCAACGAAAAAAACCTGACCACCAGAAACTCGGCGCTGGATGCGCTAAAAGTGCCTGGTATTTGGGCGGCATTGATGGTGTGCGCTGCATATATGATCGCGTTCTACGGACTTTATGCCTATATTGGTGCGCACTTTAAGTCTGCCCTAAACACGTCAACCAGTTTTGCCGGTCTTACTACGCTCGCCTATGGAATTGGATTTGGTGTTGCTACGCTGTTTGATAAATTCATTGACAAATATGGCACTCAGCGTGCGTCTTTATGGGTTTTCTTGTTACTTTGTCTTGTTTATTGTTGCGTGGGTCTGAGCTCCTCTTTTGCGTGGGCTGTTGTTGCACTTTGCGCAATCTGGGGATTGGCAAATCACCTCGGACTGAACTTGATTGTATTGAGGCTTACCCGATTGGACACCAATAAACGTGGAGCAATCATGGGGCTCTACACTGCTGTGACTTATCTGTGCGTCTTTGCGGGAACGAGCAGTTTCAAACCGCTTTTCGAAGGGTTTGGCTTTAGCGCGTGCGCGTTTGTCGCCGCGCTATGTATAACACCCGCCATCGTTGACGCTGTGCGTGGTCTGGGTTGCCCTAAACCGCTCTGAAGTCAAACCAGCCTTGATAAGAAATGCTCAGCTGTTTTTATGTGCTGCTGTCTTTTGGCTTCATCCATTTTTTCGGCGTTTTTACACATCATGGACCATCGATGATTACCAGCTAACTTATCTTTATTGTTGATTATCCAACGCCAAAACAGCGCATCCCAAATTTCGCTCCACGGCCCCTTCTTGTAGTGACTCATTTTGATCACATAGTTAGAACCGGAAAAGTACGGTTTTGTGGTAATCAGTCCTCCATCAGCATGTTGACTCATGGCATAAACGTTTGTCACCATAACCCAATCATAACTGTCTATGAACAACTCCATAAACCACTTGTAAATATCATCAGGATGTATTTCGCACAAAAACATAAATCCGCCCAGCACCATCAGACGCTCGATATGATGGCAGTAAGCATGTTCATTGACTCGTTTAATACAATCATCCACGGGGTCTATGCCGGTTGTCGCATTGTAAAACGCTTCGGGCATTGGTCTTGTATGCTGCCAATGGTTGCCGGTTCTCATAGTCACACCATGATCTTCATAGGTGGCCCGCATAAATTCGCGCCAGCCTATCACTTGACGTATAAATCCTTCAACGCTGTTTATAGGTACATTATTTTTTTTGGCGTGTATCAATGCCTGACTGACAACGTAATCTGGTGTCAGTAATCCAACATTGATCAGTGGGCTAAGAACACTGTGATATAACCAGTTCTGACCAGACTCAATGGCATCTTCATAAGGACCGAACAATTCAAATCGTGAGTGTAGAAATTCATCCAGCCAAAGCTTTGCGTCAGCAGTAGTGGTTGGATACTCATCGCTGTTTAATGTTGGCAACAGCGGTAACTGCTTTAGGGGAAGTTTGCGACGGTTGTCCTCGTCATAGCTCCATTGCCCACCCTCTGGCTTATCACCATCCATAAGAATGTCCAGTCGCGTTCGCTGCCACTTATAGAAATCGGCCATATGCCAGCGTTTTCTTTTGGAGCGCCATTCACGATTCTCTTGCGTGGTATTGAGAAATCCCGGGCTCGGTAACAGCGACAGTTCGATCTTGTGAGTCTGCGCCGCTTTCAACAAACGTTTCTCCAGTGCGTAATCACACGGCTCTACGCAATAGATTTTTTCAAATCCATCCGTGGAGAGTTGTTGCAAAACGTCATTGAACTCGCAAACTCCACCTTGATAATCAATATATTCAACCACAACACCACTCAGCTTTAGTGCGGCACTATATTCCCGCATGGTGTCACGGTGATACGCTATTTTCCTGGAATGAAAACGCATCGGGTATTGTGCGTCCCCAAAAAATAAAGAATTCTCAATCAACAGAACCTTTTCCGGTTTTTTACGTAAAACCGGATGGGATTCAAAAAGCTGATGGGGAAGAACAAGTGCAACACAACGCATTTAAGATAATATTTCAAGTATGAACAGGCCCAAAGATATATCACATTTTCTCTGCAACTATGAAGACATAGAAAAGAGATTGACTCAGATCGACCCAGTGCAGTACGACAAAACGAGAAACAATCTCAACGGCGCAGTAACGTGGCTGAGTCCCTTCATCACGCATGGAGTCATTGCCACCAGCGATGTAGCAGACGCTGTGTTAAAAAAATACTCAGCCAAAGACTGTTATCGACTCCTGTACGAACTAGCCTGGAGAGAATATTTCCATCGCACATGGCAACTACACGGCGACGACATATTCTCCGATATGCGCACGCCCAGCCCATCAAATAACCATCAAATTCCCGTTGCCATACTCAACGCCAGTACAGGCATTAATGCCATTGATAATGAAATACGTAATTTAACCAAACACGGATTCATGCATAACCATGCGCGTATGTGGACCGCCGCCTTGTGTTGCAACATGGGCACAACGCACTGGCTAACCGCCGCCAGGTGGATGCACTACCACTTGCTGGACGGCGACTTGGCAAGCAATACATTAAGCTGGCAATGGGTTGCTGGTACATTCAGCAATAAACGCTATATCGCCAATCAGGACAACGTGAACAAATACGGTCAAACCAATCAGCACGGTACCTTTCTCGATGTATCCTATGAACAGCTTGCAAGGTTTGAACAGCCCGCAGAATTGGCCGACACTAAAGAACCGCAGTTGCCTCAAACCATCCCAGGCAAACCGGTTGTACAAATCGATAAACTCACTGGAACCGTCGCGCTTAGATCAATCTGGCAGTTGGGTACACAGTGGCAAACCGATGCCGACCACCATGTGCTTTTTATCGATAGTGAGTTACATAATCGTTGGCCAATGAGCAAGAGTCGTTGGCAGTTTGTATTACACTGGGCTGACTTTTTACCTGATGTGCATATTGTTCACGGCACAGTGGCTCAATTGCAAAGTGCGTTGCATAACGCTACAACCGTTAGGCAAGACTATCCGGCATGTGATCATTGGAGTAGCGCTACCGATTCACGATCATGGTTGTACCCTCTGCCAGCAAAAGCGTTCAACAGTTTTTCTCAGTTTTGGAAGCAGGTAAAAACACGTTAGTGTCTAAACACACGACAATGACCGACAAGCAGCTTAAAAAGCAGAGCAAAGTATGCCCGATCTGCAAATTGCCTTTCAATAATCGCAAACGCTGGGAATCACGCGGGCTATGGCCATCCATAGTTTACTGCTCACAAAGGTGCAGGCGAGCGTCACGCAAAAAACCGTTATGAGCCAATCTCGCGCTATTTGGTGGGTTAAGCGTGATATGCGTTTGACTGATAACGAAGCACTGAACGCAGCTATTGAGCAGCATCAGCAAGTGGTTGCTCTGTTTATTTGCGAACCATCACTTTACAACGCCCCGGACACATCACCCATGCATGTGTTCGCGTGGTGGCAGGGGCTCATTTCGCTACAAAAGGCCCTGCGCGATATTGGTGGTGAACTGTATTTTGGTCAAGGTGAGGTGGTAGATGTACTCGAACACCTATTCTACAAGCAAGGTTTTGACGCAATCTACAGCCATGAAGAGACCGGTAATGCAACTACCTTCAAACGCGACAAGGCTGTCAAACACTGGTGCGAAAGCAAATCAGTAAAATGGACAGAAAAATCCCAGAGCGGAGTGGTACGTGGCTGTGCAGACAGAGACAAGCGCACTGAAATAGCGAATACACACCTGTTCGAAGTCGAATCAATTGCTGCTCCTGTGCGCATTCATTCGTGGTCGATCGACACCGATTCCATCGTGAACACACAATGGCCTGAATACACCGACATGACTACACAACCAGTCGATCAGCGTATTCAGTTTCGTAAAATGCAACAAGTTAACGAGCCAGCCGCTCAGGACGAACTACAGCACTTTCTTGAAAACAGAGTCGATGACTATTCTCGAGGAATTTCGTCCCCTAACAGTGCATTTCAAACCGGCTCGCGTTTATCAACTCACTTGGCCTGGGGTACGATCAGTGTGCGAGAGGTACACCAACAAAGCACCAGACACGCGTTTGAGCTTCAACAATCCCGCAGCAGAGAGGCTGCACACTTTATCCGAAATATACGGGCCTTTCAGTCTCGTCTGCACTGGCGAGACCATTTTACTCAGCGACTCGAATCGGCAAGCTACATGGAGCATCAAGCGCTAAACCCGGCGTTTGAGCAGGTAGCCTATACTGATTCGCCTGAATTACTACAAGCCTGGATAGATGGAAATACAGGTATACCACTTGTAGATGCCTGTATGCGCTGCCTGCTACGTACCGGTTTTTTGAACTTTCGTATGCGAGCAATGCTTGTGACTACAGGCTGCTTTGGTTTGCAACTCTCCTGGCGCGTTCTGCAATATCCGCTTGCACGTGTGTTCTACGATTACGAACCAGGCATCCATTTTTCTCAAATGCAAATGCAAGCCGGTATTGTTGGTATCAACACTATGCGCGTATACAGCCCGCATAAACAACTACTCGACCAGGACCCTGACTGCCAGTTTATAAAACAATGGATTCCTGAGCTGAACAGCTTTAACAGTGCAGAGATAGCCAATTACAATAATCAAACACTAGGTGACTATCCAGCGCCAATCTGCGATATCAAAACTAACAGCACAACGATTAAAAATCAGATAAGCCAGATTAAAAAAAGCGAGGAAGCTAAAGAACCCACAGCAGAGGTTTTAGCAAAACACGGATCAAGGTTGCGATCAAACAAGAAAAAGAAAGTGACGAACAAGCCGTCACCTCAGCTAAAACTACCTTTTTAATCGTCTGTGATTTAGACCAACACAACAAACGTTAGAACTTAAAGCATGCGTTTTTGGGCTTAAAAACTTACTTTAAGCCCTTTAAACACCCGTATTTTTCGATATAAACCAACAAAATCAATTCCTTATGATGGTCCGACCCCAGTTTCAACTGCACAACCAGTTTCAAACCAGGATTAGCTGAGTGTTGCTTCAAGCTCCTTGACCAAATCTGCATCGAGTTCCAGACCTTTCGCTAATGAATCCATGTACTGACGTTCGTCAGCACTATTCAAGTCAACTACCATCGCAGAAGCCAGATAGATCTCACGTGCAGCTTCCGGCGAATCTGAGGATGCAACAACCGTTGCAACGTCTACAGGTTTACTTAATTCACTCATGAGAAAAGACGTAACGTCCAACTCTAAATCAAGGCTTTCGATTTTTGAGGCAATTAATTTTTGCTCGCCAGAATCAACGTGACCATCCGACTTAGCGGCACTGATCATGGCTTTTACAATAGCTTCACTACGTGTTTGCGCTTCGGTATCAGCAAGATCGTTGATCGGTGTGCCAGTACTTGGGATAGCGGCGTTCTGTTGTTGCTGCCATTGATTGTAAGCCTTGTAGGCAAGACCACCAACCGCTGCGACACCACCCACCTTCAGTGCCGTACCGGTTAATTTACGCCCACTTTCTGTACCTAGTAAAATAGCTACTGCGCCAGCCGCCAACGCGCCTTTACCCAAGCCATCCAGCATGGCATCTCTTTGCTCGCCAGATTCCGGTACACCGAGTTTCTCCTCGGCGATCTCCAGGCCTTTCGTCGTAGCAGTTTGCGATTTCTCCAAAAGATTTTCCAATATTACTTTTGCATCCATAATGATCTCCTCATATCAATGTTTAATTGCATATAGTATGGTCGCTTACGATCAATATAGCCAGAGCCTTGTAAAACAGTGCAACTTGAATTCCGTCAACTTACCGATAAATAGCGTCCGTGCAAGCACCAGTAAGCGTTATCATTCCCACATACAACCGTCGTGATTCATTGTGCATTGCAATTGAATCTGTGTTTAAACAAACACTTCAACCAAGCCAGATTATAGTTGTTGACGATGGTTCTGAAGACAACACCTCTACTACCGTCACTGAGCGCTTTCCTGATGTACTTCTCATCCAACAATCCAACCATGGCGTATCGCATGCGCGCAATCGCGGCATTGAAGCAGCGACAAGCCCGTGGATAGCTTTTCTGGACTCAGACGATCGTTGGTTCGAAAACAAACTGGCTGTACAGATGAATGCAATTGAAGCGTCACCCGAATATCGATTGTGCCATTGTGACGAGCATTGGATTCGCAATGGCAAACGTGTTAACCCAATGCATAAACATCAGAAGCGTGGCGGGGACATATTCGAACACTGCTTACCGTTGTGCGCAATCTCTCCATCGGCAGTCATTATTCATCAATCGCTTTTTGACGAGGTCGGCAATTTTGACGAATCACTACCAGCTTGCGAGGACTACGATTTGTGGCTGCGTATTTGCTCTCGTAATCAAACTTTATTTGTGGACTCGGCACTGCTGGAGAAAACGGGAGGGCACGAAGATCAACTGTCCAGAAAACATTGGGGCATGGATCGATTCAGATTAATTGCGCTAAGCAAACTACTACGAAATCACTCATTAGACGGTGATCAAAAAACACTAGTTGAATCCACGTTCAAAAAGAAATATCAAATTCTGTTCAACGGTGCAAAAAAGCGTGGGAATGATGCTTTTTCGAAAGAACTTGAATCTCTGTACTCTGACTTATTAGCTTGAATCTGCCAGTTGAGCTGGTTTATCGCCTTGCATGGCCTTCGGAAACATTGATCTGCAACGATATTCACTGGCAATATTCACTGGC
>CAYTJF010000007.1:18875-25250 GCA_964437945.1 uncultured Granulosicoccaceae bacterium | reverse complement strand
AGTGGCGAGTTTCAATAGCGACAATCACTGGCGATAACTTGACCATCAACTCGATCAACCTGATTGATCGGAAAAATTCTCGTATACTGCGCAGTAATACAAATCTCCTTATTTAGTTAAACGCTATGTCTGCACTTCTGTTCAAACTACGTAACGTACCCGATGATGAAGCAGAAGACATTAGAAAGCTAATGGATACGCACGGAATCGAAATCTATGAAACCAGCGCCGGTAACTGGGGAATATCAATGCCCGCTATCTGGGTTCAGAACGATGCGCAATTGCCAGAGGCTAAACAACTACTAGATCAATATCAACATACCCGCGCAGCAGATGCACGTAGAACATACATTGAAGATCGACGTACAGGTGTTGCACCGGGTTTTATTCAAAAAGTGACTGAACGACCATTTGCTGTTGCGGGCATAATCTTATTTTGCCTGTTTGTGATTTATGCCATGACCAGCCCTTTCATCAGACTTGCAATGACACCCTAATTTATATTGAAATTTATTAGTTGATAGTTGTGCTTGCTACAAAGGTTGATAGCGCAGTTAACCAATTACTAACAACCAAACAATCGCTATTTATCAAAACAGCTTAACCAATAACAATTTAACCAGTAAAAGGAACCAATCATGAAAGCCATTCAAGTCGATAAAAACAAAGATGGAAAAACTAGCGTAGCAATGGTAGATCTCGATCCATCCAGTTTACCCGCGGGTGATGTTTTAGTGGCTGTAGACTATTCAACATTGAATTATAAAGATGGTCTCGTACTGAGTGGGCTCGGTGGCCTGGTTCGAAATTACCCTCATATTCCTGGGATAGACTTTGCTGGCTCAGTTATAGAAAGTCAAAACGATGCCTATAAAACCGGCGACAAAGTCGTATTGACCGGTTGGCGTGTAGGAGAAATACACTGGGGTGGTTACGCCGAACAAGCTCGTGTTAACGCACAATGGTTAACGCACTTACCCGATGGCTTTAGCACTCGTCACGCTATGGCAGTTGGTACTGCAGGGCTCGCTGCCATGTTGGGCATTATGGCACTTGAAGATGCAGGATTAAAAAAGGACAGCGGTCCGGTACTGGTAACCGGTGCAGCTGGTGGTGTTGGATCGACAGCCTGTGCACTGTTAGCAGCAAACAATTATGAAGTCGATGCTGTTACCGGTCGAGATTCCAGCGCAGAGTATCTTCGTTCATTAGGAGTGAACAACATTATTCCCAGAGCCGATATAGCTACACCCAATGGCAAACCATTAAACAAAGAAGTTTGGGCAGGCTGTGTAGATTCCGTTGGCGGCAGTATGTTGTCGAATGTTTTAACGCAAATTCAGTATGGCGCATCCGTGGCTGCAATCGGTCTTGCAGGTGGTGCAACACTGGACACAACACTTATTCCTTTTTTATTACGAGGTATAAATTTATTAGGTATCGATTCTGTCATGTGTCCTAGTGAAAAACGTTCAATCGCCTGGCAGAGATTAGCTGACGAATTACCGTTAGATCGTCTTGAATCGATGATTGGGGAGGTTACATTGGAAGAAGTACCTAAATTGGCAGAAGCCATAATAGCGGGTCAAGTACAGGGTAGAACGGTAGTAAAGGTCAATTAAACCAATATGCATTTCAATTAGGTAATCATTTTAATCTTAAGGATCCCGCAATGGGTCCGCTTCTGGCTATAAACCGTAATGTGTCACTCAGGCAACACTACTGCAAGGTAAATTGAAGCATTATAACGCTCGATAGTACTTGGCTCATAGAGTTTGCTACGTGCCATTAAGGTTTATTTAAGGTTGTAAATTTATTTAAGGTTGTAAATATAGAGTACGCCGCTTCTGAATGTACTACAGTTTTTTGTAGTAGCAGTGAATCGAATTTTGGTTGTTAGCCGTTTTGAACCTCGGTTTACAACACCTAAGATTCACTCTAGAAAACAGATTAGATTAAAAAGAGATTACAGAAAAAAATGCGAAAATTTATTATCGGACTTTTTCTACTTACTGCTTTATCCGCACCTACCTGGGCCGACAACGAAAAGCCTTCCACTGTTGACGGTGTATCAGCCACAGCCATCAGCGATAACTCTGTGCGGGTAAGCTGGAATAAGCCCTGGGACAACGTTGGTGTATTGGGATACAACGTTTATCGTAACGGCATTTACTACTCAACCGTTTTCGATACTAACTTCGTTGACAATAATGTGTCCACGAATAACGAGTATCGTTATGGCATAGTCGCATTCGACGATGCCAAGAACTACAACAGAGTGTCCAGTGAAGCATCAGTTACCGTTGGTAACTCAAGTGGCAACGCTGCTCCGCCACCACCAGAATCCAATAACGGTGCGGTAACCAGTCCAGACTCACTCAATGCCGAAATTCAAAATGGCAATACTGCAGTCATTAAATGGAATACGCCCAATGGCAACCCACTCGGCTACAACGTTTATCTGGATGGGAATTATCTGACCACTGTCTCATCAACTGAATACACCGCTAATAACCTGGCTTATGGTGAAGACCACAAATTCAGCATCGTCGCTTTTAGTCAGTCCAGGAGTTTCTCTCGACAGTCCGACGAATTAACCGTCAACACAGCCAACGGCTCAACACCCGAGACAAACAACAATAGTAATAACGACCAACCACTAAATGATGACAGCGGTGGTGGTTCGGTTCCAGATGGATACAGACTAGTGTTCTCTGATGAGTTCAATCAATATAGTCTCGATTCCTCCAAGTGGAATTCAGGTTATCGATGGGGACACCAGGTTATCAACAATGAAGAGCAGTACTACGTTGATAGAATCAACAACCCGGACTTTGGTCACTCGCCGTTTGAGTTTGATGGCAATCATATGACTATCACTGCGATCAGAACACCAGAGCATCTGCGTTCCAGTGCCAACGGAAAGCCGTATCTATCTGGTGCACTAACCACTCATAACAAGTTCACAATGAAATACGGCTACCTTGAGATGCGAGCTAAATTTCCTAAAGGCAAAGGGCTTTGGCCAGCATTTTGGTTACTGCACCAAAATGAAACTGACAGAACACCAGAAATCGATATAGTGGAGTACATTGGCGATCAAGCGGATACGGTGTATCACACTTATCATTGGGTAGAAGACTATTCAAACCGACGCTCACCTTACATGGTCGCATCGGGTCCGGACTACTCACAGGATTTTCATACATATGCCGTGAAGTGGGAACCTGGCAAGGTCACTTGGTACGTCGATGGCCAGGAACGTAACTCGTTCAGTAATGGCAACGTATCCTGGGAGAATATGTACATACTGGTTAATCTGGCCGTTGGTGGTTGGTGGGCCGGCAGTCCAAATGGCAATACCCAGTTTCCTGCGCGATACCAAATCGATTACATTCGCGCTTATCAGAAATAACCAGTCACGAAAGCTCGCAACTGGGTCGCAACCGGTTTACGCATAAAAACCACGACTCCATCACATTATGTATATTCTCGAGGCGGCTCACGGAGCCGCCTTTTTTTTGTCTAACCACTCATCACTTTTACGATAAGGCTCTACGCCCTGAATCCAAAGCTCGGTAAACTGCTTGGCAATATTTATTGTCAACAAGCCGAGTCATGCCTAGATCTACCGATGCCCATACCAGGCAGCAAAAATACGCTATTGTTTCTGTTCGAGCACTGCTTTCGGCAGCCGTGGGCTCAGCTTTACTCACATTGTCCAGTTGTCAAAGCGCTTTGCCCTATTCATCAACTGAACAACTGAGTGCAGTCGCACCTGCTCCAAAACCTATAGTTGTTTCAAAATTATCATCGCGTGAAGCACCGGTTGACTGGACATCAAGAATGCAGCCGTTGTTCAGTCAGGCACGCTCGCTGGTTGAGCAGCATACCGATGTAGATTTATCTGATGTTTCGTTGAATATTGCGAGTGACAGGGCCATCACAGATGAAGTCAGTCACGAAACCAGAAAACTCATACAAAACCAATTCAATGATCGGGCATTCGCCAGACAGTTTCTTAACTCCATTATGCGCGGTCAAAAAGGCACTTATGCGGCGCTATATGCAACACGCAAAAACGAGGTTATGGTGAGTTTGCCGTTAATGCGGAGTTACCAGGCATCCCTTTCAAATGATATAGATGTTCAAGAATCCGCACTGCTCGCACTGCTGATCCACGAACTTGTGCATGCGGCAGATGACAAACAATACAACATTCATGAAAACCGTGAATTGAATTTTCGCGCATCGTTTGCGCAATCAGCCGCCTTTGAAGGTCATGCTCAATTTGTCACCCGAAATATATGTGCTGAAGCCAACTGCTTACCAGGTCTTGATGCATTAGATGAATTTATGTTTGGAAAAAAGAATCCTCCAAATAAACTGTCTCAACCCGTGCAAGCTATCAGCCGAAACGTGCTTGAATATTCCTACGTTGAAGGTGAGCGATTTGTTACAAACCTGGCTAATCGACCTAATGGGCAACAACTTATTGGAGATCTTTTAAGTAACCCTCCACAAGATCCGATTCAAATTCTTGATCCGAAAAGTTTCCCGAATACGCAACGCGAAAAGCGCAACCAGCAATTGATCAGCGCCAGCACCAGTTTGAACCATCCGTGGCTTAGTGGCGCGTGGACAACGGTGCAAACCTCGCCACTAAAAGGCGTTAATCTGCGCACTGACCCGACCAAACGTAATGCGGCGGTGGATGGCTTTACTCGACTCATTACATCGATGGTAGCACTACAGTTCTACAATCAGGCAGACCCCGAATTTGCCCCAATTGAATTAACGGTGCTCAGAGCCGATACCGAGGAGACCGCTAAAACGTTTGCACAAACACTGCACGCAAACACAAACTTCAAAGATGCTCGGCGATACGAAGCCAATTCGGTGGTGAAAGTTGCCAATGCGCCTGAGGCTGAACCTGAACCTGCGCTTCTGTATCTGACGAAAGCACCAACTAAAAACAACCAGACGTATTACACGTTGATTGCCGTCAGTGAGGTTAATCTAGTGCAGATTGCTGGTGTGGGAAGCAGTGATGAATTGTTCGTTGACTTTGTTGACCAGTTGCTGCTTAAGCTGTCCAGTTTGCAAAACCCTAAAACACCCGCTGTGATTTAACAATCCATGGTATTTAAACAAGCTTATCGATTTAACTGGGTTAGCTCCAACTAACGCGTTTGGAAAAACGTGTTTTAAGAAAGTCCATTTGATCGGCCAGTACGTCACGATTGGACAGATAGAAAAACTCATATCGATTAGGCGCGAACGGTATCGCGAGCAATTGCATGTTGGCTTCTTCAGGCGTTTTACTGCCTTTACGATTGTTACATCGCCTGCATGCAGTAACGCAATTGGTCCATTGATCACGACCGCCACGCGATGTTGGTATGACATGGTCACGGGATAGGTCGCGCATCGGGAAATCAACACCGCAGTACATGCACACCTGTTGATCACGAGCAAAGAGCAAAGAGTTTGTAAGAGGTGGGGTAAACATTGCGCCGTCTACCCGCCCATCGCAGGCTATGATACTTGGCAATTCCAGACGCGAACGCTCACCTAAGCTGTTATAGCCACCGTGTATGGTATGGACAATTTCGCCGAGACTCCAAATCACCTGATCTTTGACCATAAGCGTTGCAGTTTCTTGCCAGGTCAACCAAGCGATGGGCGTACCGGCCTTATTCAGACGTAGTACTTTCGCATTCATGAAGCTTTTGTTGCTAGTTGTTGTTCACTCCTTACCCTTTGTATACCACATCTGTTACACAAGGTTAACCAGCAACTTGATATTACAATGTTAAACGTTCGAAAAAACCTGTTGCCAGTGTCGGCGAACGCCACGGGCGAAATTGTTTACCGCCACATCAGCGGCGATGGTGACCTTGCGAATTCTACGCCACGGGTGGTGAGCTTCCATATGACGGCGCTCCTCCAACAACCAGCCCAGAGACTCACAAACTGTATCAAACAGAACGTTTGGCGCATAGGCCGACTCCCAGGCTGCACGAGCCGCCCTGCCCCGATCTTCTGATTCGTCAGATATTGACCGCAAAAGGGCTGGAATGGATTTTATGTCCCGCTCATCGACTCGCACCGCAAAATCCCAGTTAACATGCGGCGTTGGCACCCACTGATTGGCGATAATCACTGGCGCCCGCCCGGCTTCCAGGGTTTCAAACAGACGATATGATGACGTACCAATACCGCGAGGACATAGCATGAACTGGCTCTGCGCCATAGTTTGCGCAAAGTTTATCCCCTGGGCCGCTTTCATGTCAGCAGTGCAATCCCAGACATTAAACTCTGACGTATCCTGTACTCCTTCACTGGTTTCACTGGTTTCACTGGTTTCACTGG
>CAYTJF010000007.1:0-18775 GCA_964437945.1 uncultured Granulosicoccaceae bacterium | reverse complement strand
TTCACTGGTTTCACTGGTTTCACTGGTTTCACTGGACTCACTGGATTTGGCCAGGTCGATGACATCTTTGCGGCAACGATGACTAGCGGACCCGACAAACGAATATAACCAGCGTTTTTCAACGTCCCAGGTATGAACGTCTTTAATAAATTCGTTAGGCGTTTCAAGGTACGGAAAGGCAACCTGTTTGTTGCTTTGAAAAAATCGCCGAGGCATTGAGCAATACAACCCAGGCAGAGCCGACCACGGTTTGTCCGACTCGTTGTACATGAATGTTTTTTCGGGATACTGCTGGGTTAGCGGGTGCTGACGAACCCGCTTGTACAGGTAGTCGTCGAAATGGGTGTTTTCAACAAACAGAATGACATCTGCCTCTTCAGCAGAATCGCATAAGGTGTGATCTCCTGAGCGAGCAAGGGCCGCCATCGACAATAATGCATCGAGCATTTCGTGTGTATCGTATGCAGATGTCGCCAATATTTTCATCGAAAAGTCAGGTGTCCCTTTGGCTAATTGCCTGGCTGTCAGCCGTACCTTTTTACATTCTTCTTACTCTACTGGGTATCGACCATTCTAAGCACAACAGCAGAGTACTACAGTGTCCTAGTGAAACACTTCACACAATTTATTTATAGTAGCAGACGCCACTCGTCGTGAAATGGATGGGACAATTACCGACTGAAACCGCATAAAACCGTCCAATATCTCTATAACGTCACCAAAACTTCACAAAAAATTCGCCTGCAATTCGCCTGCATCCACAGCCACTGCAAAGTCCCGTCCAGATGCCAAGGAAGCCAGCTGATTGACGGTCCCATGATTTGGCGTGACGATCCGCAACCAAAGGCCACCAACAATATTGACTACGACCTCACATAACGAGTTCCCTGTTTACGTGACTTTCAGTGCGACTCGACTGGCAAATCCAATTTAGACACGCGTCATACTTTGGTAGTGTTCATCCAATCGACCAGATAATCTAATGAATACAAACAAAGAAAATTCGCACAGTGATACAACACCGATAACAATCAACGTGCCAAACACCAGCTTTCGAATGAGTTTTACGTAGAACCAGATAAAAGCCAGTGGGCGTAGCCGTGGGCGAATCACCGGTTCATCAGGTAACGAATTAACTAGCTTTTAGGATAGTGATTAAGAGAGACATCAAGCTACTAAACAGACCTTGACCATCAAAAAACGCGCGTAACACGTTGAATAACGGGTGCAGCGTAGTTTTCCTGTACATATAGTTGTGACGAATTCGACACATTTTATTTGTTAATTATTTGCTCATAATATAAGCTGTTGCTCCACAAATAGTGATACGACAGCACGAATAAAACGAGGTTGAATGGATAAGTACACAGAAATGCTTGTTTTCTCGAAGGCCGCTGACATGGGCAGCTTTTCTGCAGCTGCGCGCGATCTCGATTTAACACCATCAGCGGTCAGCAAACTCATCACGCGTTTGGAAGACCGACTTGGTGCTCGATTGTTTCAACGTACCACTCGCAAACTCAGCCTGACAGCTGAGGGTCATGCTTTTCAAGATCGATGCGGCGCGATACTGCAAGAGATTCAGCAAGCTGAAGATGCTGTTATGGCTTTGCATGATCGAGTAACTGGTACGCTGCGAATCACCACCATTTCAGCCTTTGCTCGCATCCAAATGATTAAGCTAATGCCTGAATTCATGGCAAACTTTCCCGAGTTGCGTGTTGAATTGGAACTCAGTGAACGAGAAGTCGACCTGGTCGGCGAAGGTGTGGATGTGGCGATTGTACTGAGCGATGGGCTCACTGACGAATCTTTAGTGGCTCGACGCCTGGCTGTGAATAAGCGAGTCATTTGCGCTTCTCCGGAATATTTGTCGAAGCACGGCACGCCAACAACGCCAGAAGATCTGATCAGTCACAATTGTCTGACGCATTCTTCAATCATGCACTTCAACGATTGGGAATTTCAGACAGCCGATGGCATTCGCGCACAGAGAGTCAAAGGAAACTTCCATACCAACAGTGCGTCCGCTTTGCACGAGGCCGTTAAATCCGGCATTGGCATTGCGCGTTTGGCAAGCTATGTTGTTCAACCATCGCTTAAAAAAAATCTGGTTGTGCCCTTACTCCAAAAACACGCTGTGGACAGCTCGTCAATTCAACTTGTGTACCCACACCGACGGCATTTAAGTAACAAAGTTCGTGTGTTCACTGACTTTATGGTCAGCAAGTTCACACCTCATGCTCCGTGGGATACACAATAAGCTCTGCAGACATTAAAGTTCCGCCGGGAACAAAGCTTGTAAGGAACAACTAAATACGTACATCAGGCACAGTACACATGAACTATAAGGCGAGGCTGAATCTATAGTGCAGCTTCGCCTTCTTCGCGCGTTCGAATGCGAATAACTCGCTGCACGTCATCAACAAATATTTTACCGTCGCCGATTTTACCGGTATTGGCAGAACGAATAATGCCTTCGATACACGCCTCCAGAATTTCGTCTGCCACCACTACTTCGATTTTGACTTTAGGAATGAAATCTATAACGTACTCGGCGCCTCGATAAAGCTCAGTATGGCCTTTTTGTCGACCAAAGCCTTTTACCTCTGTAACCGTTATGCCTGCCACACCAGCGGTGGCAAGCTCCTCCCTGACAGCATCAAGCTTAAAGGGTTTGACAATTGCGGTAATTCGTTTCACGTATCTATTCCTCAAGCAGGTTAATGTCTACCAGGCTAACAAACTAGTCTAAGACCAACTAATCTAAACTTAGGTTAGGTTAGGCTCTTAAGCCAATTAAGGCTAATTATTGTTTTGACGATGCCGAGATTTGATGAATACTCAGATCTGCACCATTGTATTCTTCTTCTTCGGTCAAACGAATTCCCATCGTCACCTTTAGTATTGCATAGACTATAAAGCCGACCAAGGTCGCGAACACAATACCAGCAATTGTACCAATGAGCTGCGCTGTAAGACTAACGCCACCCAAGCCTTTCATTGTCTCCTGTCCGAAAATACCACAAGCGATACCACCCCAGGCACCGCAGATTCCATGCAGCGGCCACACACCCAGTACGTCATCAATGCGCCATTTGTTTTGAGCTAGTATAAAAAACCAGACAAACAGAACACCTGCAATCGCGCCAACAATGAGAGAACCCATTGGGTGCATTACATCCGAGCCCGCACATACTGCGACCAAACCCGCCAGGGGTCCATTGTGTAAAAAACCAGGATCGTTTTTGCCAGCGATAAGCGCTGCGAGCAATCCACCCACCATCGCCATCAGAGAGTTTATGGCAACAAGCCCACTGATATCGCCAACTGCCTGAGCGGACATCACATTGAATCCAAACCAGCCCACCGTTAGTATCCACGCACCCAGGGCAAGAAAAGGAATACTTGAAGGTGCAAACGATGCGCCAATTGAGCCATCAGATCGGTAGCGCCCTTGCCGCGCGCCGAGCATAACAACCGCCCCAAGTGCAATCCAGCCGCCCATTGCATGCACTACAATCGAGCCTGCAAAATCGTGGAATTCAGCTCCGGCAACATTGGCAATCCATGCCTGAAACCCATAATTACCGGCCCATACCAGACCTTCGAAAAACGGATAAGCGAGGGCTACAATGACAAACGACGCTAACATTTGCGGATAGAATTTTGCCCGTTCGGCAATACCACCAGAAATTATTGCTGGAATAGCAGCCGCAAAAGTAAGTAAGAAGAAGAACTTGACCAGCTCGTAGCCATTGTTCCCGCTGATCTCGCTGGCTGCCGTAAAGAAATCCATGCCATAGGCAATTTGATAGCCGATAAAGAAATAAGCAATGGTTGAAGCCGCAAAATCTGCAAAGATTTTAGATAAGGCGTTGACTTGATTTTTTTCCCTCACTGTTCCCACTTCAAGAAAAGCGAAGCCAGCGTGCATGAACAAAACCAGAATCGCGCCCAGTAAGACGAAAAGGGTATCGCTACCCGTTTGCAAAGCCTCCATTAAAAACACCCCTGTCATTTATCTGTTGTTGCCTGATAAGCATTGCGTTGGGCTGATCGTCTTTCGACAAGCGATGACGATTGATGCAGACACAAGCTTTCAATGAACTTATCATGCTATCAAAGGTGAACGAGCAATTACAGGGCGCTAACTTGATAGATTGCACTATTGTTGTGCTTTCTCATAACAACAGTTATTTTCCCCAAGCACTAGCGCTATATTAAAGTGCATACGCACCAGAGTGGTGCGCAAATCGGCGTGTATGGTGTTCAATCGGGCTCAAGATCCTGTTCTATGGTTTGCGATACGAACGTTCGCGACACACCAAGGCCATCTGAGATTTCATTAAGCACATTGTTCTCAGCAGTTGCAACATCACCATCGGCCATGGCAATGACGCACAGATCACGGATAACCTGCATGCATTGGGTATCAGTGCAATTATCTTTAGCTCGTTGAATACGTTGAGGGAGCTGTTCTTTTATCCGCTCAGGATTGAGCTTGTCGCTAAACTCACCTTTTTCAAAATATTTTTCAAAGGCTGCAATTTCCTTATCTGAAATACCATCGACAGCGTTTGCAACAACAATAGCCCCGGCAAATAACAATTGCCGCATGGCAACTGCGGCATCGGTCTTGGCGTCAAGGTAACTCGGCTCCATCATACTCATGATTCGCTGTACGCCAACATCAAGTTCATCGAGTGAGGTACCGTCTTTATCCATCAGATTAGAGGCAAAAAATAGTCTAATGGCTTTAACACGCAATGGGCTAAACGGATGTGTAGAGAACCAATCTCCCTGTGGTGCACCATGTCCCGGCTCATCATCAGCTGCCTCCATGTCATCAACCTGTAGAAGAAATTCTTCCAGGTCAAACTTCACGGTGTCACCAGTTAAACCCGATGACAGTTTGAATAATGCGCTGGCAACACTGTGAAAGTCTTGAGCACAGTATGCACCTGCACGGTCTGCAGAAATTTCAGCATTACGCGACCAGGCAAATAAGCGCAGGGCTAGTTTAGGATCTGGTTTTGTACGACCTTTAACAATATGCCCAATGGGAATGGCGTGATGATCGTATACATAGTGTCCAAATTCATGTCCCATTACAAATTGTAGCTCCTTGGGAGTAAAACCTTCCAGCAAAGCCGAAGAGAACATCACAAAAAGTCGCCCTTCTTCGGGCTTGAAACACATTGCATTAAACTGCGAGCTTGCAAAAACATAAAGCTCTAATGGTATATCCATCGATAATCGCTCAATACACTCATCAGATAAGGTATAAACATCTGGCGCCATTTTGCGACTCAAACGCACAGAGGTGGATAACAAACGTCGTCGTAATCCAGTATGACCCTCAGCTTCGTGCTCAGCTATAGCATCATTGACTTTCAAAACCACTCTTTCTTTTAATAAATTGTCAGATTGTTCTTTGTCGTTTCGATAGCGAAGATCGTCAGCGTGCACGTTAATGTCCTCCTGGGTTAACTAGTGTGGTGTAACAGACAAACAGCACAATAGAGGTGTTTCGTCAGTTACTTGAGTAGCAAAGCACTTTCCAGCGCATGTAGCAAGGATACAATCTGATTCACCAGCGAATCTATACGAGACAAAGCCGCTTCCTGGTTACCAGCTGAATTTTGTCCATTTTCACGATGTAAAATCTCTTGACTAAGCTTATGCAGATCACGCATCGGACTCTCTACTGAATCGAACGGCACCATGCCGCTAAGCTGTTGTCCGATACCAAAATACCAACTCCCGAGTCGAGATTGCTCTACCTTTTCACCAATATCCGGCTTAGCAACCGAGGGCAGGCACGCCTTGGCTCCTGCACGATCACAGTACAGAACGTCAAACAAACATTTGCGATGGTCTAGCACAGCGTGCACCGTTTGATGAACACTACCGATTTGAGAACCTTCGAATTGATGTTCCCCGGTAGCAAACGATACAAGATCATTCAGTGCAAGCGGATGACTGATAAAAAACCCTTGAGCTTCCTCACAGCCATTGACCATGAGGAAATGATAGGTTGCGCTCGATTCTATACCCTCAGCCACCGATGTCATTTGCAGTTCACGCGCCATTGAAATCGACGACTTAACCACATTTAAATTCTGTTGTGATGTACCCATGCGTCGCACCACTCCCTGATCAAGTTTCAACGCGGAGAATGGCAACTGACTTAGTCGATCAATCGATGAGTAGCCCGTTCCAAAGTCATCCATAAGTACATCGATACCCAAATCGGTTAACCGAATGATGTCTTCGCGGATTTGTTCAAAATTACCCATTACAGCACTTTCGGTTATCTCGATCTGCAAATCAGTCGGTCGAATAACCTGCCTGGACAGATAAGCTTGAATGAGCTGACTAATGGTGTGGGACTGTAAATCATTTGGCGCGACATTCATCGACAAGGCAAGCTCCAGTCCATGTTTCTGAAGCTCGTTAGAAGCGTTAACAACCTGATCAAGCAATCGCACGGTGATGTCATGCAACAAGCCTGTACTCTCTGCCAGAGGCAAAAATACACTGGGAGGAATAATGTCACCTTCACCCACGTTCCATCGCACCAGGGCTTCTGCACCGATAACGTTTCCGCTGAGCAAGCTGACTTTAGGCTGGTAATAGAGAATTAACTCATCTTTCTCAATGGCGCGTTCAAGCGCTTGTTGAGTTAATCCGGAGTACCCAGGGCGTAACATTAAATACTATCGATTACTGATTGGTTGCTTCTAAAAAGCGCGAGTGCAAGGCGCCTTTCGAGCCTTGACTCGATGGAGCAGCTGCGTACCAGGCGGTCACAAGCTTGGCAAGTTCTGCGCGTTTATCCACTACCGCAGACGATGTCATGCCTTCGCGCAAGTGTTCAAGCTGGTATTGCATACGCAGTGCTTTGTCTTCAGCGGGCGTGTCTTTGTCGGTCAAAATTTCCATTTGAATGAGTAACTGACGCCGCATTGCTTCGTTTGCTTCATAGTCGTATTGAGAGCCGTCATCGAGGTGTTTCAATGCTGCATCTCGACGCCCTGCCAGTTTAGCCAGTGTTTCTCTGGTAACACTTGCTGATGCATTCTCCCAAGCATGAGCAACATCATCGCGAAGCGTTGAACTCGTGCTATCGGGAGACTCAGCTGCGGACTCAACCGCGCTCTCCAGTTGTTCGCAAAGCTCCACCAGTCGGCCAATTTCATTGACCTCAGCTTGTGCGCGCTTCTTCAAAGCGTTCTCTTGCAGCTTTGAACAGGCATCGAGCGCACCGCGAAAATCTCTTAACAGGAATTTTTTATCCTTGTCTGGAAAATCTTCCAGCGCTTGAAACTCGGCTTGTAGAGACTGCACCTGAGCGCTTATGTCACCACTATCGGCTGAACTGTCAGATGATTTAGCGATTTTACGCAGGGTTTTGATGATTTCACGTGCACGAAACACATGGCTCATGCTCGCCTGGTACTTTTCGCGTTGAGCCTCGTGCTGATGTTTGTAAATAACTTTGCAATGGCCGTTAAATTCCTCCCACAAAGCCTGATCATCTTTTCTTGGAACAATACCAACTTGCTTCCAGGCACTCTGCAAACGCTTTGCCTGATTAGCCGAGTGTTGATTGATCTCAGCCTCAGCCAGTTTTTGAATTTTTTCGATTAAATTGCGCTTTTCCAGCACGTTCGCATCGTATTGCTCTGTCAGTTTTTCATTAAACGGTTTTAATACATCCGAGAAGCGTTGTTCCAAAGCACGGTCAGGTTTCCTGTCGGAAACACGGTTTCGACTCCAATCGCGCTTGGCATTGTTAACCAACCGCTGAGTTGCCTTCCAGTCAACGGCTTCCCAATCAATGTCTTTGTATTGCTTCTCAAGCTCATCACACAATGCAACTTTAGTGGCCTGTTTGGCTTCCCGCACTTCTTGCTTGCTGGCAAAGTGTGCCTTGCATGGCTCGTAAGCTGTGTCACCTGCGGTTTTAAATCGAGCCCACAGATCGTTTGATGCCCGACTGGCACCAAGGCTTTTCCATTGCGCCTGTATGGATTTAATTTCTTTTGCCAACGCTTCTGGTTTGAGCTCTTGAGCTGGCAAAGCTTCTATGGCAACACACAAGGCTTCTAACTTGGGCCTGGCAGCAAAATCCTGCCAGTCAGCCATTTCAGCCAACTGTTTTTCAGTGCGTGCCATTTTATCGGTGAATTGGCTACGTTCGGCTGGCTCCATAGAATCCACTTTCTTTTGCAAGCGACGGAACATACTGCTTGCCGGACCCCATTTACCATCACTAATGGTGGAGCTCAACGCGCCAAACTGACGGTGCGTAGCCTTTGCCCGATCAACCGATTCCTGTTTGGCCTTTCCGAGCCGGTTCTCAAGTGCCACGGCGTGCTCTTTGAGTTCTTCCAGATACATACAATTGTCGAATTGGACACCGGGGAGTATCGACTCGGTATTTAGCAATGCCTTGACACGCTTAATTCGTTCAGTGACAGCACCAGGACGTCCTTTGGCAAGATCAAATGGTGGATCAAACAACACACCAATGGACTGTGCATGAGCCAACAGCTTTTCACTGTCTGAGCCTGCTTCAATCGGATTTTCTCCATTGATTTTGTCTGCATCGATCTTGTGGAGTTCGGCAAGCTTTTTGGATTTCAATTTTTCCATCAAAGCATCGCGCTGCGGATCAGGCTTATCTACAACAGGGCTGGTCTGTGTAGCTATACTAGCCGCTGCACTTCCAGTAGTTGTATTTTTTTCATCAGATTGCTGTTGTCCAGCATTGCAATCGACCTCTGAATTCGCCCCGACACCGGGAGTAATCACTTCAGCCGAGCCTGAACCCGAGGCTAATTCTATATCACTGGCCTTATCACTAGATAGGCCACTAGTTACTTCAGTACGCGACGCTTGTGCTTGCCTTGACGCCTTTTCTACATCAGATACGGATACTGTTGAGGATGCGGATACAGCCGATTTTTTATCAGCGACTTTTTGCTCATGTTCATTGATGACTTTTTTTGCAGCTTCAGCCGCCACTAAAAACTGCGGTTGCGACTCTGAACTTACGTCTGTATCCAAAGCCGCCCATTTGGCATTTAAAGCAGCATATCGGCCTGCGTATTGCGGAGACCAAACACTCTCAGCCAAGGTGCGCATCGAATTCAACGTGGTAGCAACGGCTTCTATTTCAGCATTCTGTTTTTCGATCGCAGCTTCTTTTTCATCAATTCGAGATTGCAGCAGTTTGGCGACCACTTTGTCTTTTGATCTACAAGCGCGCAAAGCCAATCTGATGTTATCTTCAGACTTTAGCCTTTCTGCACAGGTCAGCCTCACATCATGGAATCTGGTTTGCTCTAACACGGCAACCATAACCGATTCATTGTCCAGTTTCGAAAGCGCAGATCGCCTAATAGATTTGTTTGAGCTGTTGATGGCAATTAACGGGGCGTAAATTGAATCCTGGTTTGACAACAACTCGTTGACTTCAGACTCGCTGACATGATCGTCCGATAATAAGCTGACAATACGAGTCTCTACAGCCCCTGCCATACTAGTGTTAGTGTCCTGCGATTTGAGTACACGCTGCAATACCGTGACGGTTGCAAGCTTATCGACTGCAGCTAAACGTACCGATTCATCATCATCATTGGATGCCATTGCCTCAATGATTATTTGATTTTCTGGCGTACTGCAGTCCATCGAGACTAAACTGGTCAGTCGAACTTGGGGGTCTTTATGGGTGTGGCGATCGGACTTTAAAAAATTTTTCACGCTGTTAGTACTGACAAGCTGGCGACTGTGTTATCGCACAGTATAACAACTGCACCGAATCGATTTCGCTAAACACGCTGGTTACACACTGAAAATGGCCGCATAATTACCGAAATAAGCAGTATTAACAGCAAAAAAAGTGTGACAGAACCGCCACCCGAGCTTGCGGAACCGGTCTGCGCCACAGGCATCAGGTCTGCAACTGACTCGCTATCACTTTGATCTGAATCGGGATTTTCGCTCGCATTAGTCGCCTGCCCCGTAGTACCAGATGTTGTCGTGTCTGTAGACGACAATGGTGTAACCGTACTTACACTGTCACGATAAGTCAGTGAATAATCAGCACGCGTTGGCCCGTTCACACTAACGTATAGTTGCGTACCCACAGTCACATCTAACTCGCACACTGCCGGGGACGTATTTTGTACTGCCGCTGAACATAATACGTTGGACTGTTGTGACTGCAGAACAGCGGCACTTTCCGAAACATAGACGTTGGTGCCCACCGGAGCACTTAACTCAACTTTAAATCGGCCACTGGAGCCTTCTGTCAAATAAGTGTCCCAACTGTTCTGCTCAAGCGTTGTATTGATAGTCTGATCTGCCGCCACCAATGGCTGACCCAGCTTTAACATCGCACCTACCGATGGAACGCCTGCACTATCGACCGCAAACAACAGATAATGCCCCGGTGGGGCCGAGTTTCTGGAATCGGGCATAGTCAAATTGACTATTCCCGTGCCTTGTTCAAAAGCCAATGGCACCAGGCGTTGATCCTGGTTCTCAGAGTGGGTTACCGAACCGAGTTTTATCAGGTGTACTTTTTGAAGCGCACTCGTATGATTAAGACCGACGGACAACGTATCGCCATAGTCAGCCACGTTTGGCACTTGCGTTAGCTGAGGTCGTGATGCCAATGTGCCATCGGCATTGAATAAATACGACGGTGTGAAAATTTCGGCATTGCGCTCTTCATAGCCAAGCTCATAACAGTCACCACAGATACCACCACCGGCAGACAACACTTTCCCGTCAGGGAGCAACAGAGCAATGGAGTGATATTGCCGAGTCGTTGGCATGGCGTTCTGCTCAGTCCAGATTTGTGTTTCTGGATTCCAAATCTCAGGCACTAGAACGTGTGCGGCCTCGTTTGGGCTGTAAAATTCGGCACCATCATCATTACCGCCTGTTGCCAGCACTGAGCCATCAGCAAGGATCGTCAGGTTATGCTGGCGTCGGCCATTGTTAAGTGGAGTGGTGTCGACTGTCTGTCGAGTCGCTGTATCGATTATTACCGCAGAATCCAGACCTTGCGCACCCCCGGCAACCAGTATTTTACCCGGTGTGTACATCGCATAACTTCCGTAGTCACGATTTTCAATCGAGTCTCTGTTGGGTTGTGACGAGTAGCTTCCGCTGCCATTGGTATCAATATCTACCAGCACATTGGATGGACCAAAAGACAGAACTGTACCCTCGGGCGTTTGTTGTAGCCATTGATAATCACCGGTCAGGGTATGGTCGAAGGTTCCTGACAAGGGACGCCAGGTCTGATCAAACTGAAACACTTCACCTAATGGAGAGGGTTCATATGTGCCACCCAGAGTCAGCATTTCACCGTTAGACAAAGCAGCAACCGATGAATACCATCGAGGCGCGTTCATGTTTTCAGTACGATGCCAGGTATTGCTCACTGGGTTATAAATATTGCTATTGGCAAGTGGATCATTTGAACCGGCCCGTCCCCCATCACCACCGGCAAACAGTATTCGCCCATCCCACAAATGCGCCGAACCTGCGCAAAACAAATCGGTGTCGGTATCGTTGTTGGTCGGCACATGAGCGTTGGCAATCGGGTCCCACAGCGTCACGCGTGTTGTGTAATTATCAGTGGTATGCGGATCGTCATCTGAGTCATCAGGTGTGGCATCCCAGGCCAGCACTTTTCCGTTTGGCAGCAAGGCGGCGTGAATTGCCACCAGGGGCCAGTCATACACATCAGACCAGCGACCACCAACTGATGGGTTAATGGCGGGTTCAGGCGTTTCTCGGACAATATCAGCCAATTGAGCTTGCTTGTTAAGCGCTGCTTGTTTTGCATCATTTAATTCGATGCTTTCATGCGCATTACCATGCGCTTCTGCACCAGGAGAGATCACTACCAGCGCTGTAACGAGCACAGCTGCACAGCTATACTGGTGTCGTAAAAAATTGGAGGTCATAAAGATTTGTCGTGCTATTTCAGGTTGTGCCGTGAGCCAATATTAATGGGCCATTATTAATCAGTGCAACTATCGAGACTCATATGGGACTAACCATGAGACAAATCATGGGGCCACATTAGACTAAATAGCTATCAAGACTAAAGTGAGAACTGTATCCGGTCAAGACTAGCGCGATTACAGCCTAACAGATGTGAAGCTTAACCCGAGATAGTTCGATGTCATCTGATGCACCTCTAAATCTGACCTCTTTGACACAAGATTTTGCGCATTTGCCCACAAAGAAGCGCAGCTTAATTTGATCAATCACACTCTGCCTCATTCACAACGATAGCGTAAATGGATTTGGTCGATAACGATTAGTAAGCGTAAGGACTAACGGACTCTGACATGACAAACACGGCACAGCCAATCCCGGTAGCACCCTTGGGCGATATCACGCTCGTACTGGACCAGCTTGAAACCGTTTTACTGGGCAAGCGTGAGCAGCTTGAATTATCGGTAGCGTGCATGTTGGCCAAAGGGCATCTGTTAATCGAAGATGTTCCAGGTACCGGCAAAACTACTTTAGCCCAGGCTTTAGGTGCGAGCATGGGACTGGGATGGAAACGCGTCCAGTTCACCAGCGATCTGCTGCCAGCAGACATCATTGGGGTGTCGGTCTTTAATACCCAGACCCAACAGTTTGATTTTCGCGAAGGCCCGGTGTTTACCTCCGTTCTGCTGGCTGATGAAATCAACCGCGCACCGCCTAAAGCACAAAGCGCCCTGCTCGAAGCAATGGAAGAGCGTCAGATTTCGGTCGACGGTGCTACCTACGCACTACCCAATTCGTTTTTTGTTATCGCCACACAAAATCCGGCCGAACAACTTGGCGCATACCCGCTCCCCGAATCTCAGCTGGACCGATTTCTGGTCGGTCTGACATTAGGCTACCCAGACCCTTCCACCGAACGCGCCTTGATGAAAGGCGGAGATACGCGCTCATCGATAAGTGAACTAAAGCCCGTTGCGACGACAAGGCAACTAGAGCAATGGAGTGATGAAGCGCAGGCAACGCATGTATCAGACTCAATATACGACTACATACAAGCACTGTTACTGCGCTCTCGTGAAGGTGGTGTGGGCTTAAGCCCACGAGCCGGTTTGAGTCTTGTGCGTTTGTGCAAAGCCATTGCCTTTCTCAATAATCGAGATCATGTCCTGCCAGATGATGTACAACGCGCGTTTCCAGCACTTGCCGGTCACAGACTCACGGGCCGCGTCAGTACTGGCAATACAGCAGCAATCGACATGTTGAACAACGTACCTTCTCCTTAGCTCGTTTGCTATTAAATTCCAGATTTAACATTCGCAAATGATATCGGTAACTGCACCATCTGTAGTCACATCATTTACTCAACGCTTGATACGCTCGCGTCCCGAAGATGTGCTGCCCGTGGATATCAAGCATCAACGTGTTTATATTCTCCCGACCAGGCGCGGACTAGCTTATTTGTTTTCGCTGTTGATCATGCTGATCGCATCTATTAACTATGCGCTTAGCCTGGGTTATGCGCTGTGTTTTTTACTGACCGGTCTTTTTGGTGCATCGCTTTTACATACCTACAGAAATGTAGCCGGTATCACTTGCGAAAAAATGAATAGCGAAGCGGTGTTCGCTGGTGAGCAGGCTCACTTTGCAATAGCAATCAAGAACAAAACAAAACTTGATCGTATTGGCGTAACACTAAAATGCACCAATGCTTCTGATGTAATAGACATACAATCAGAAAGTGTCAGCCAGGCAGTACTCATAAAACCCACAACTAAACGCGGCATTCTGAAGCTGGGCCGTATCACCATTACCAGCAGCTACCCGCTCGGACTCTGGCGAGCCTGGTGCTATCTGCACAGCAATGAACACAACCTGGTTTACCCATGCCCGGAAAAATCACCTCCACCACTGCCATCGCAAAACACCGATTCGAAGGGTGAAATTGCGCAAAAAGCCGTTCAGGGAGATGTCTCAGATTTGCGCGAATACCACCCTGGTGATGCACTGTCCGCGATTGCATGGAAAGCGGCTGCGCGTGGGCAAGGCTTGTTCGTCAAAACATTCGACGATGAGAATGCTGGTGGTCAACTACACCTTAATTTGGCCACAACGGGTCTGCAGGATAACGAAAAACAGCTTTCTCGACTGTGTGCTTGGGTGCTTGCTGCTGAACAGGCACAGACGGACTATTCGTTCAACGTTGAAGATACCCACCTGGAATCCGGGCATGGCGTAACCCATAAACGCACCGCGCTGGAGGCTCTGGCGCGATACGGCTCATTGAGCGACCCATTGAGCAGCAAAGTGACATGATGCGCATCTTGCGGCTTGGCAGAAAAGACAAAGCACAGGACTACCTGGATAAGCGCGCCCTGTATGCACTGGCAGCAGTGTTACTTTTATCGCAGCTACCACATTTGCTGCACTTACCGTTATCGGTCAGTGTGGTCGGCGTAAGCATTGTTGCTATCAAGCTAGTGGCATACCACAAGCCATCCATTCTGTTAAAAACCCTGCTCTCGCCCGTTAGCATGACGGCCATTGCTGTTGGTGGTGCCATACTGGTGCGCTTCCACTATGGCTACTTTATGGGACGCGACCCATGCGTGGCGTTTTTGTTTATTCTTGTATCTGCCAAATTTGCAGAGGTGCGCAAACCGTCTGATTCAACCCTGCTGCTATGCCTGTCAAGCTTTTTACTGCTAACCCAGTACTTCTATTCGCAGTCGATACTCTCTGCTCTAATAACCTTGCCAGCGGTGTTTGCGTTAGGCAATGCATTGGCTGTCATACGCGACTCTGGCAACGCGCCAAGCACCAGAAATAATGTTCGCACAGTGGCAAAACTACTTTTGCAAGGTGCGCCCCTGGCGATAGTGCTCTTTCTCGTCTTCCCTCGCATGCCAGGCCCATTGTGGTCGTTACCTGAAGATGCTGCTGCTAAAACCGGATTGTCTGACTCGATGTCACCAGGCTCCATTGGCTCGCTATCGCGTTCAGATGCAGTGGCATTCAGAGTGGAGTTTGATGGCCCACCGCCGCCTGCTAATCAGCGTTATTGGCGCGGACCGGTTATGGATGTATTCGATGGGCGTAAATGGACTGTCAGCGACAATACCAAACGAGTATCCACACGAAGTAATGCTGTACATAGCGACACTCACTACACCGTGATGATGCAATCAACCTATCAGCGATGGTTGTTTGCACTAGATCACCCAACATCGCTACCCATGTCAGATTCGGTTGATGGTGTTAACAGCCGAACCCTGGCCACGCTGACACCAGATCTGCAACTAAAAAGCCCAAAACCGATTACACAGGTGATGCGATACAAACAAACATCGTCGTTATCAAATTCGTATAGACCTGCTGCTCGTCCCGGCCCTATGCTTACCCAACTCTCTGGCAATAACCCTAAAACTCAAGACTTCGCCGACCAGTTGCGGGCCAAGTCAAGCAGTAATGAAGACTACGCGAACAGCCTGCTCAGATTCTTTAACGAGGAAGAATTCCACTACACGCTACAACCGAGTTTGCTGGGCGATAGTCCTGTAGATGAATTTCTATTTTCTACACGCAGGGGCTTTTGTGAACACTACGCTTCGGCTTTTGTGGTTATGTTAAGAGCTGCTGCAATTCCCGCCAGAGTGGTCACCGGGTATCTGGGCGGTGAGATGAATGCAAACTACATGATCGTGCGGCAGTCAGACGCACACGCCTGGGCAGAGGTTTATCTTAATGGCCAGTGGGTTCGCTACGATCCAACCGGTGCCGTAGCACCTGCACGAGTGGAAAGCAATATGGCAGCAGCACTCGGTGATGGCGAGCCAATCCCGCTGATGGCAAGACAAGGCAATGCCTGGCTAAAACGTATTAAGCTCAGCATCGACGAACTAAATCATGACTGGCAACGCATGGTAGTTAATTTTAACAATGACACGCAGTATCGAATGCTGGAAAAGCTGGGTTTACCACGATTAAAGTTGTGGCAAATTATGGTTATCGTTCTGGCGATAACTGCTGTTTGGTGTGTAGCTATACTGGGAATGCCAATGCACCTTAAAAATACTCGTCGTATCGATGAAAAACTATGGTCTCGCTATGTCAGCACACTTGAGCGACTTGGTGTAAAACGTTTACCGAGTGAAACGCCCAACCAGTTTATTGATCGTGCAATGGCACTCATGCCCACTAAGCCGCTAATACGTGCTGTTGGTAAAAACCTGATTCAGCTGCGATTTGAGCAAACCGATAGTGCCGACAATGAGAGACTGTGTAGTGAAATTAAAAAAGGCTTGAACAAGCTGTATATTCACAGTTTAATGCATCGACAAACAGAGCAGCAAAATAGGCCAACTGCTTAATTGGTGCCTATCTAGAAAGTACCACATTCCACAAACGTCTCACACTGATAGCGTGTTGCATTGACCAGTTGAATTCACCTTACTTTGCTTGCAAATTTTCGATTATTCTTGGGCTATTACAATTCTCATAGTTAGAATGTAACGCATTCCATGCGTCATACTGGGAAAGATAAACATGCCCGCTCAAATTGTCTAAAAAATGAGCTCTTAGCAGCCGATCCATAACAGGTCCCTTGACCTCTGATAAATGCAAAGCTATGCCTTTGGATTTTAATAGATCATTGATTGACTCCAAAGCATGCAGCGCCGAATAATCGACTTCGTTGACTGCTGAGAACATTAAAATAAGATGCTTGATTTTTAGGTCCTCCGCTAATCGAGTGTGTATTAAATTCTCCAGGAATCCGGCATTAGCGAAATAAAGACTTTCGTCAACTCGAAGTGTCAGCACTGTTGCATTTGTCTCAACACGGTGGCGATGAATATTCCTGAAGTGCTGTGCACCCGGAACTAAGCCTACTTCAGCCACATGCGGCTTGGATGTCTTATAGAGGTACAGAAAAATAGATATAACCACTCCTGATGCAACACCGACTTCCACCCCGAGTCCGATCGTTAGTACCATGGTTGTAACAACCGCCGCGAAGTCTACTCGAGAATAAGTCCAGGTATTTCGAAGTACGGAAATATCGACCAAGCTCAGCACAGCGATAATGATAGTTGCGGCAAGTGTGGCTGTGGGAAGGTAATGGATCAGCGGTGTCAAGCCTATCGCAGCTATCGTTAGCCCGATCGCGGTGTAGATACCTGCTGCCGGTGTTTTGGCTCCCGCATCGTAGTTAACAACCGAACGGGAAAATCCCCCGGTAACTGGAAACCCACCGGAGAACGATGCTCCTAAATTGGCTGCACCTAGTCCAATCAGTTCTTGATTTGAATCGATGCGCTCGCGTTTTTTAGCCGCCAACGTCTGTGCAACCGAGATAGATTCAACAAAACCAATGATTGATATCAGCAAAGCAGGTATAAACAGAGTAGACAGTAGATCATTATTGAGCGTCGGTACAGTAAATGGAGGAAGGCTCTGCGGTACTACCCCAACAATACTGACCCCCCGCTTATCCAACTCTAAAACCCACACAAGAAGTGTTGTCAAAGCAATAGCCATTACTGGTCCTACTTTTGTAACAACATCAGCCGCTGCCAACGTTAGGCCCATTCGAATCAATGCGCTTTTTAAATACTTTCTTATGGAAAACAACAGCGCGATCGTGGAAACCCCAAGTAATAATGTCACCCAGTTGACATTGTGGATTTGAGCAATCAAGGAGCCAAGGATCTCTGGCAGAGTATGACCACTAGCATCGATTCCCAGTAAATGCTTAAGCTGACTAACCGCGATCAATATGCCGCTTGCTGTGATAAACCCCGTAATCACAGAATGGCTTAGAAAGTTGGAGATAAAGCCCAGTCGCAAAATACCCATCACCAGCAGAATCCCGCCAGACAACAACGCAAGAGTAAGCGCTGCGGTGGCATAGCCAATCGAACCCTGATCAGCAACTTGACCCACAGCCGAGGCAGTGAGTAAAGACACTACCGCGACAGGACCGACAGCCAAAGAGCCACTGGTACCAAATAAGGCGTACAGCACAATCGGTGCGATGGATGCGTATAGGCCAGATTCTGGTGGAAGCCCAGCTAACATGGCATAAGCCAGTGATTGCGGTACCAGCATGATGGTGACAATCATCGCTGCGACTAAATCATTGGATAGCGTTTTTAGACTGTATTGCCGACCCCATGTACTTATCGGAAAATACAGACTTAAAGAATGAGCAGCAAATGACATGTGCGTTGACCAATCGTCAAAAATTCACGTAATTTATTGGGCCATGCCATTGCGCTTTGCATCGTTCGCGGCCGTTTCGACAGCGATTCGATTGACCACCGATGTCATGTCATACCCTGCCGCACTTGATGCTTCCAAGATCTCAGATACCGAGCGCTTAGACGCCTCACTCATGGACCAAAGTGTCATAGCACGAGTGCCGGAGCGGCAAAATCCCAGTACCGGACCTGGCAATTCTTCGAGTGCATTACGAAAAGTAATCACGTCTAGCGCCGAGATCGACCCGATTACAACGGGTATGTAACGAATCGCAATCCCAGCGGATTCCGCAGCACGCTCGATGTCAGCATAGGTAGGTTGATCGGATTCCTCGCCATCGGGACAATTGCAGATAATTGCCCGGATCCCATGTGACTTAATCAATGGCATATCGTCAGCATTTATTTGTGCGCTTACTGAAAAATTAGTAGTGACATTCTTGATTTCCATGTAACGGATTCCAAATGAATATAATTAAATTGAA
>CAYTJF010000006.1:0-50184 GCA_964437945.1 uncultured Granulosicoccaceae bacterium | reverse complement strand
CGCGTCAAGCGCTCCAAACGGTTCGTCCATCAACAAAACATCCGGGTCGTTTGCGTAGACACGTCCAATATCAACCCGTTTTCGCATACCTCCCGAGAGTTCACGCGGCCAACGTTCTTCAAACCCTTTTAATCCAACAGTCTCGGTCCATTTGATTTCAATACTTTTTTGTTCATCACGGCTAGCACCACGCAGACGCGGGCCATAGGAGATATTTTTTGCAACTGTCATCCACGGAAAAACCGCATCCTGCTGGAATACCATGCCGCGTTTGCGATCTGTACCTTTGATCAATTTTCCGTCTAAGGTCATTCTTCCATCGGATGGAGCGAACAAGCCTGCCATCATTTTCAAAAGTGTCGACTTGCCACAACCTGAGGTTCCAACAATGCAGGTAAAGCTGCCAGAGGTAAACGTCAAATTTATATCTGCAAGCACTGTTAACGCATCGGGTGTGCCTTCACCAAACGTATGGGAAAGGTTCTCAACTGAAATTTCAGACATTATTCACGTGTTTCTGACCAAATCATCATTCGTTTTTGAATGGCACGAAACGTACGGTCCATTAAAAACGCACAAGTGCCAATGATGACAATAATCATCATGACTTGATCGGTTAAGAAATAGCGCCGCCCTTCCTGCAACATATAACCGAGACCACTTGGTGCTGCAATAAGCTCTGCTGCCACCAACGTTGTCCACGCAGCAGCAAGCGCAATACGGTATCCAGTTATAATAAACGGTGTAGCCGCAGGTATAGCCACCGTTCGAAATACTTGAAAACGTGACGCGCCCATGGTCGATGCAGCATCAACATACAATTGCGGAACATTTTTCATCCCGGCAATCACATTAACAACACATACCATGAAACAGGCGATGCTTATCAGTAAAACGCGGCTGAACTCCTCTATACCGAACCAAATAATAATAATGGGAATATAGGCAAGAGGCGGTATGGGCCGAATCGCTTCAATCAGCGGATCGACCAGATATTCAATCGGTTTGTACCATCCCACAAGGCAACCGACAACAACAGCCAGTGACGTCCCAATCAGAAAGCCCAATACTATTCGGAAAAGACTGGCACGCAGCGCCTCAAGTAACGACCCTGCTTTCAAATTAGTGACGAACGAGCCAGCTATGTCTTGCAGTGGAGGTAAAAGTGCCGGATTATTGTCCGGTTGACTCGTTGCATATGAATAGAGTAACAACACGGCACCAATAGACAGGACGCCCAGAATCAAGCGCCCTGAGAATAGTTTACGCAAAAAATGCATAGATTAGATTTGCGAGACTATTTGATCTGATACCAACGCATCAAGGTCTGGCATACCACCAATACGTTCATTGGCAACCAAAAACTCCGACTGAACACGCAGTGCGTTATTAAGAATACCTTTTTCGTAAACATCTTTGATTTCAGGTTTATCAAAATAAAAGTAACCGTTAAGCAATGGTTCGACATCTGCAGCCTTTACATCGGCCCGACCCATACCCGACTGCCATTCAATCATCCGATCAACTACAGCAGCATTATCGTCTCTTAACATGGGAACAGCTTTGTCATGGAAGGCTCGGACAATTTCAACATAAGCCGATTCCTTTTCGTCCAGGCTCTTCTGAGTAGTCATAAAAACATCCATAATTGAAGGACGTTTATCGATAGGCATTTGAGAGCCCTCGGCAAGCAATGAAGCATCAGGCAATGCATCGTAGATCAGTTTTCTTGAGGTTGCCAATGGAACCGTTGCATCCACAGCACCGGCAATAAAGGCCGACTGACCATCAATGGGTTCCATGTTAATACGGGTTAAAGGCATATCACTTAACCCTTCATTTGCCAACGCCACACCTAAAAAGAAATCAAAGTTTGAACCAGACGTAACAGCGATCTTTTTTCCTTCAAGGTCTGCTAAAGAATTCATTCCGGGTTTACCAACAATTTGGAACAGCCCGGACGCATCACCGCAGATAGATATCTCTCGAAAGTCATCAACTTTTTTGAACATCGCTGCTAATGGAGGCACAGAGCCAACTGTGATGGCATCAACTGATCCACCAACCATAGCTTCAATAGCTGGCGGGCCAGATGGGAAAACGCTGAATTCCATATCAACACCTGGTGCAAATCCCTGATCTTGAATCAACCAATACAGCCCAAACGAATACGCCGGGATAATCCCAATTCGTAGTTTTTCATTGGCCGCATGAGCTTTACCAATAAAAAATGACGGGGCAGCAATTGCGCCAGTTGCCGCAGCACCTGCTTTTAAAATATCACGGCGACTCAGATCGCCATATTTTGGTTTTGTCATTAGCTTCCTCCTTGTAGGACCCGAACGAATCCTGTTAAGTAATAGGAACAAGACCGAGTTGATTGGCCTGAACCCTTCAAACTACAACCCTTTAAACTACAACTCTTCAAACTACCTACGGCTAACCGCGAACCTCATAATGCTGTGTTACCGGAATTCTGGCTTGTTTATTTAATGTGTTTAATACTCATAGCATCAGACTGTTTGACATTTTTCGATTATGACCAGAAACTAGTTCGTGTCAAGAGCAATACACCCTGCCGGGTCCATCTGCTGGTTGCAAACTCGAAGGTAAACACTGAAATGAATGTCATACTTATATTGGTTGATAGCCTCAACAAAGATGCGCTGCGCACCTACACTACCAATACGGTGTGCGACACCCCCAACCTCGAAGCCTTTGCCCAAAAATCCCTGGTTTTTGACAACCATTTTATTGGCAGCCTGCCCTGCATGCCGGCAAGACGTGAAATTTCTGCTGGAAGAAAAGAATTCATGTGGCGACCTTGGGGACCACTTGAAGCATTCGATCCGCGCTTGCCAAAAGAAGTTCAAAAAACCGGACATGCAACAGCCATCGTTACCGATCATTATCACTACTGGGAAGAAATGGCGAATGGTTATATTGAGTGGTTTGATACCGCTGAGTTTATTCGCGGGCACGAATGTGACAACCATAAACTCTATGACGACGGACCGGTGCCCAAATGGGTTGATAGAATGTGCGAATTTCGATCCTCACGACACATGAAACAGTACTACGCAAACGTCAAGAATAAATCAACCGACGCTGAATTTTTCCCCGCGCTCACATTTTCTGCAGCGTCAGACTGGCTTGATGAAAATGCTGCAAAGGGTGATTTCTTTTTGCAGGTAGAAAGTTTTGACGTGCACGAGCCCTTTCATGTGCCAGAGCCGTACGCATCCATGTATACCGATGGAATACCTGGATCTGCAGACGACTACAACATCTGGCCTCCGTACCAGATATATGCAGATCTGGAAAATTTTATGGCGCAGACTACACCCGAAGAGTTAGCGTTTTTAAAATCCCAGTACTATGGAAAAACGACTATGGTCGATAAGTGGTTCGGTAAATTCATAAGAAAACTTGATGAGCATGATTTGTGGTCCAATACGATGGTCATCTTTACCACTGATCACGGCCACGACTTAGGGGACCGAGGCGTCTTTGCAAAACAATACCCTCACTTTGACAGCCACGCGAACATTCCGTTGATAATTTGGGACCCTGGTTGCAACGGACATGCTGCAAGGACTAATTCTTTCACGCAGACGGTAGATTTATTCGCCACAGTTATTGATGCAGCTGGTGGTGAACCACCTGAAAATACGCGTCATTCCAGAAGCATGATGCCCATTCTCAGAGATACCAATAACAAAACTCGATCGGATATCGTCTACGGCACTTTTGGTCAGGGGGTGTGCATTAGCAATGATGAATGGACCTTGTTTAAATCACCGGTAGAAGACAAGCCTTTGTTTACCTACTCTCCCACTATCTATCAACCTTTGATCGTCGATAATCCTATTGACGGACGTGTGGGGGCCATGCCCGTCAAACCGGTTGAAAACGGCTATTTCGACGCAAGTGTGCCCTACCCCATGTGGAAAACGCCGGTAACGATAGACCCACGAACCACTGAAAATTTCCTGTTTAGTCGAAAACAAGATCCACAACAAAAAAATAATCTATGGGATAGCGATATCGAAATTCGAGCTCAAATGCTTAAGCGTCTTAAAAACTTGTTGATTGAGGAAGGTTGCCCTGATGAACAACTCTCAAGATTAGACCTTGATACAGTATAAAACGCTACAAATAAGGCGAGACAACCGAGAAAAGCATCTTGTATCCAGTATTTAAAGCGATTTCATTCACCACCGTTTCAGATGAAATTAATCCAGTCATTGGCGTCAGTGGTGGCTGGGATGGATCAATTCCGGAATATATGGCAAGAACGCACAAGGCAACACCGACAATAAGCAACAAAATGGTGGACAGCGGTGCCAGACCAAACCGAAACAGTCGACTCACTTCCAACCTTGCCCAATAAGCCACCATCACAAGAAAAACTAAAACCACGCCAACAATCACCTGAATCATATAAGCCGACCAAATGCCTTTGAGCAATGAAACAGGGTCTTTTATTTCCGATAGTATTGGCAAATCTGGTCGCAATCCCTGTTCAACCATAAAGGAAGGCGTTATCAACTCTGTCAGCAGTAAAAACAACATACCCAACACCAACAGAAGAATAACCAAAAAACGTGCAAGCCCTCTGGTTACATTAAGCATACCGAACAGGCACCCAAAAATAAGTACAGGAAGCAGCAGAATACCCAGCAGCGCCAAGTCGTAGCGAAGCCCCATCAGAAATACATCCAGTATGGCGTTCGACTCCATAACTTTCGGAAATTGCCAAAACACATAGCCAGCACGTATCATCGTCATCATAAAAATACCGATGAATGTAAAAAGCGTCAGGTGTTTGAGCAAGTGTGTGGCCGGCAGTCGTGATTGCATTTCTAACCTACTAGTTAACTGAGCGTTTAGCCAATGAACTTGCTTCCATTGGCTTTACGCCGGATTATAACAGCGCGCGACGGCGACAGAATCGGCATTAACAATCAGTTCATGCCGAATTTTTGACACTTCGGACAGATCGCTATCAGTATTAACTAATAACTCCCAATTTGTACCCAACGCAGGCAGTCTCTGTATGTCGAAGTGAACTGACTCGTTACTCAAGTTAAACAGGATCAATAATGCATCCCCTTCGTCAATATCACCATTAACATCCAGTGCCTCGCTGGCATCGCCTGGTAACAACAGTGCAAGAAACGGGCTTTCCTGATTGTGCCAGTCCGCATCGCTCATGGCTTGAGCCTCTCGGTTATACCAAAGTACATCAGGCACATTTTCAGCTCGTGAATATTGCGCTGCATGTAAAAAATGTGGTCGACGCAAAACTGGTTGTGTTTGTCTTATGCGAATAAGCCGGGATAGAAACTTGTGCAAGTCCTGATCAGCACGCCGTACTCGCCAATCAACCCACCCAATAGCATTGTCCTGACAATATGCATTGTTATTACCTTGCTGGGAATTACCGATTTCATCACCGGCCAATATCATCGGCACACCTTGGGACATAAGCAGACAAGTCAGTATATTGCGCTGCTTGCGTCGTCGTCTGGCATTAATATCCGGGTCTGGAGTTTCACCTTCAAACCCACTGTTGGAAGAGTAATTTGCACTATGCCCATCGCGATTGTCTTCCGCGTTTGCATCGTTGTGTTTGTGTTCATAGCTGACAAGATCTTTCAAAGTAAAACCATCGTGCGAGGTGATGAAATTCAAACTGGATGCAGGCATCCGCCCAGACCATTCGAACACATCACTACTACCTAACAAGTAATTGGCAAACTCTGGCAGCAACCCACGCTCTCCACTCCAGATTCGGCGCATCGTGTCGCGGTAACGATCGTTCCATTCAGACCAACCTCTTGGAAACTGACCGAGTTGATAGCCGCCCATACCAATATCCCATGGTTCGGCAATGAGTTTAGTTTCGCGTAACTCCGGGTCTTGACCGAGTGCATCAAACAAACTGCAACCTCTATCAAAACCATATTGCTCCCGACCAAGCACTGTAGCCAGGTCGAATCGAAACCCATCAACATGCATATCGGTTGACCAGTACCGTAAGCTGTCCATCACTAATTGCATCACTCGAGGATGTGCCACGTTCACGGTGTTACCCGTGCCGGTTTCGTTTAAGTAGTAACGCTTGTTTTCATTGAGTCGATAGTAGGACGCGTTGTCCAACCCACGAAAACTCAAAGTCGGTCCCAATTCATTTCCTTCGGCTGTATGGTTATAAACAACATCGAGAATCAGCTCGATTCCATCGCGATGCAGTTCGCGTACCATGCCTCTGAATTCGGTTATTGGGTCGGCTATCGCATATCGATTCGCCGGAGCAAAAAAACCAAGTGAGTTGTAACCCCAGTAATTGCTCAGGCCTTTCTCAATGGTAAATTGTTCGTCGACAAACGCATGCACCGGCAAAAGCTCAACTGCCGTGACACCAAGTGATTTAAGGTGCCGTCGCACGGGCCTTGATGACAAAGCACCGTAAGTACCTCGACGTTTACCGGACAAACCCGGAAACAGCTTAGTCAAGCCCTTGAGATGCGCTTCATATATAACGCTGTCTTTGATAGGTGTGCGTGGATATTGGTCATTACGCCAGACGAACGAGTTATCGACTACCTGGCTCTTGGGCACATAAGGCGCGCTGTCGCGTGTATCAAACGACAGATCAGCATCCGGGTGGCCAATTTCAAAACCAAATAGTTCGTTACACCAGACAATCTCTCCAACCAACTGCCGAGCATAAGGATCAATAAGTAGTTTATTCGGATTAAATCGATGGCCATTGTGCGGCTCATAAGGACCATGAACCCGAAAACCGTACAGCAGCCCGGGCGACGCATTTGGAAGATAGCCATGCCAGACATCGTTTGTGCGGCCGGGTAACTCCAACCGGGCTGATTCGACAGTGCCGGTCTCATCGAACAAACAAAGCTCAATTTTCTCAGCATGTGCCGAGAAAATGGCGAAGTTCACACCTACTGCATCCAGTGTCGAACCAAATGGCGTGGGTCTACCCGGCAGTAGTTTCGTTGTGTTTAAGGTGCGTCCGTTGACGGCGTACCCATCGGAGATAGATTCCATATGTCTCTATTGTAGTCGCGCATGGTTCTATCGGTTGAGAATTTGCCACTGTTGGCGGTATTTAACATACTCATCCGCGTCCACTTACGTCGGTCGCGCCAACAAGCCGAAACCGACTCTTGCGCATCCAGATAAGCAGGCAAATCGGCGATGGTCATCCACGGGTCATCACTGCTGGTGGCAGCCGCAATAGCATGACGCAATAACTCACCATCACCACAATCAAACATACCTGAATCGAACGCGTCTAGAATAGCTTTAACCCGTGACTCTACTGCTATAACCGCGGCCGGAGAATAACTCGGTCGCAGGGCTTCGACCTCATCAACTGTGAGCCCGAACAGAAAAAAGTTATCGGCACCAACCGCATCAAGAATCTCTACATTGGCACCATCTAGTGTGCCAATGGTTAATGCCCCGTTCATCATAAACTTCATGTTGCCGGTACCTGACGCCTCTTTACCAGCAGTGGAGATCTGCTCAGACAGATCGGCTGCCGGGGCAATAACTTCCATAGCAGATACATTGTAGTCTGGCAAAAAAACCAGCCTTAGTTTATCGGCAGTACGAGGGTCGTTGTTGATCACTGAGGCTACGTTGTTGATCAGTTTTAAAATGGCTTTTGCCATGTAATAACCTGGTGCTGCTTTGCCGGCAATAAGGATAAATCGAGGAACAGACGCTTCATGTTCGTTATTGATGATTTGCAAATAGCAGTGAACAGCATGCAATGCACACAGCAATTGGCGCTTGTATTCGTGCATTCGTTTAACTTGCACATCGAATAACATATCGATTGATACGGATACACCCGTTCGCTCCTGTACTACCTTTGCCAACCGGGCTTTATTCTGATTCTTTACGTCTAACCAACGCTTTTGTAAGCCGGCGTCGTCAATTTTCGTTTCAATATTTTTTAGTTGATCGAGATCATTTATCCAGGATGAGCCAATCTCTTCGTTTAGCAGACCCCGCAAGTGGGGGTTGCAATACGCCAACCAACGACGTTGTGTAACGCCATTGGTTTTATTGTTGAACCGATCTGGCCACAGCTCGTAAAAATCTTTAAACAAACCCTTTTGCAACAAATCAGAGTGTAGCTGTGCCACACCATTGATTGAAAAACTGCCCACAATCGCCAGATTAGCCATTCTTACCACCGGCGATTCATCGAAAGAAACAATCGACAGATGTGCAGGTTTACTGGCGTCTCCCGGCCATTGTCGGGCCACTTGCAATAAGAAGCGTCTATTAATTTCCTGAATAATTTCCATTGGTCTTGGCAGCAAGGTCTGTAGCGTATCAAGTGACCAGCATTCAAGTGCTTCAGGCAACAACGTATGGTTAGTGTAGGCCATGCAACGGGTAACGATACCCCATGCATCATCCCACGCTACATTCTGTTCATCGATCAACAAGCGCATCAGTTCAGCCACGGCCATGCTCGGATGCGTATCGTTCATTTGAAAACAATGCTTGTCTGCAAAACCATCAAAGTTGTCTTGCGTATTTTTCCAAATACGTATGGCATCTTGCAAGCTGGCAGACACCAAAAAATACTGTTGTCGCAAACGAAGCACCTTACCGTTTTCACTGCTGTCGTTTGGATACAGCACCATCGTTATGTTTTGCGCATCGGTTTTTGCCGCCACGGCTTCTGCATAACCTCCAGCGTTAAACTCTGACAAGTCAAACTCATCGGTTGCTGATGCCGACCATAGTCGCAAGGTGTTAACAACACCATTGCCATGCCCTGGTACTGGCACATCAAATGGAACGGCCAGCACTTCATCAGTGGTAAGCCATAGTCGAGCATCGGGAGCGATTGCTGAATCTGCCGGTTGCACATGACCGCCAAAACGCACAACACAGGTATGTTCGGGGCGTTCTATTTCCCAAACGTGACCATCACGTAGCCAGTTATCCGGCTTTTCAATCTGATGCCCATTTTCTATTTCCTGACGAAACATGCCGTATCGGTAACGTAAGCCGTAACCGGTTACCGGCAATCCAAGCGATGCGCAACTGTCCAAAAAGCAAGCGGCTAGTCGGCCCAGTCCGCCATTGCCAAGACCGGCATCATGCTCCAGCGCCTGAAGCTCCTCCAATTCCATACCCAATTGATTCAACGCCAGGCGCACTGGCCCCACCAGCTCTAAATTCTGGACCGCATTCGACAGAGACCGTCCCATAAGAAATTCGAGCGACAAATAACATGTTCGGCGTGTATCACTGCTTTCTGTTTCCATTCGAGTGATACGCCATTGATCCATTAGACGATCGCGTACAGCCAATGCCAGCGAGCTGTATAGAGCATGAGGAGCTGCGTTGTCGATATCGCGGCCGAGTGTGTACGAAAAATGTTTGACGATAGCGTTTTTTAACGCATCAGAGTCGTCACCAACGATCTGCAACTCAGACGACCAATGACTTTGATCAGATAACAGCTCTCTGGCTTGTGGTTGAACCATTGTCGCGACTTTTTTTGAACTTGAGGACATGATAGTAGTTATGAGACTTGATCGTGATAGTGAATGATAGGCTAGAGTAACAATACTTCAGCCAGTCAACCATACCTTAGCCTGCATTATGTTCAGTGATAGCCTGTTAGCGGTATTAGCCTGAAATTTTAAAATAGCTTTGCCTAAAACCATTGCCGTTATATGCTAAACATTCGTAATTTGAGAAATGTGATGATGATTTACAAGGAAGAACGACCTGCTTCACAACTCACTCGTCAGACGATGGCGTTGATATTAGCAGGTGGTCAGGGCAGTCGTTTACATGAACTCACCGCCTGGCGGGCAAAACCGGCGGTCCCGTTCGGCGGAAAATTCCGAATCATCGATTTTCCATTGTCAAATTGCATAAACTCAGGTATCCGGCGCGTTGGTATCGCCACACAGTATAAATCTCACTCCCTTATTCGCCATATTACGCGTGGTTGGTCCGATTTCAGAGCGGAATTTGGTGAATTTGTGGAGGTGTTTCCGGCCTCTCAACGCGTCGACGACGGATGGTACAGTGGAACTGCTGATGCGGTGTATCAGAATCTGGATATTATCCGACGCCAACAGCCAGAATTTATTCTCGTTCTCGGTGGCGACCATATTTACAAAATGGATTACGGTCCACTGGTTGCTGCCCACGATACATTGAAAGCAGATATGACAGTCTGCTGCGTTGAAGTGGGTGCAGACGAGGCCGCTGGTGCGTACGGTGTGATTAGCGTTGACGAGTCGGGGCGTGTTCTGGCATTTGACGAGAAGCCAGCTAAACCTGCTCATATTCCCGGCAAACCAGGTCGAGTGCTTGCTTCCATGGGCAACTATGTTTTCAACACACACTTTATGTACGAGCAGCTGATACGAGATGCCGATGATCCAAAAAGCTCGCACGACTTCGGTTCCGACCTGCTCCCGCATATGGTCGATAAATACAATGTGTATGCCTATCCAATGGGCGAAGGTGATGATCGAACTTACTGGCGCGATGTGGGTACCCTTGACGCTTATTGGTCGGCCAATATGGAGCTACTCGACTTCGTACCAGAACTGGATTTATACGATAAGGACTGGCCGGTCTACACACACCAAATGCAGTTTCCTCCGGCAAAATTTATTCATGACGATGAAGATCGTCGCGGAACAGCTGTTAGCTGTACTGTCTCAGGCGGTTGTATCATCTCAGGTGCTAACATTAAAAATTCGGTTCTGTTCTCCAATGTGAAAGCACGGTCCTACAGCTCGATAGACAAGTCTGTGATACTACCCAATGTCACCATCAACCGGCATTGTAAAATTCAGCGCGCAATAATTGATGTCGGCTGTGAGATACCGGAAGGAATGAAAATCGGCTTTAATGCAGAAAAAGATAAAGCCGAAGGCTTTCGCGTTACCGAAACCGGCATAACGCTTGTGACGCCAGATCATCTCGGTCAGATGCGTCACAGAATACGATAGGTCTAGACTAACCCGACAGACTCACACTATCACCCGCTGCCAATGCCACCATTACCGCACATATGTATGCTCGCCGCCGAGAATGATGTCATTCCCGGTGCCAAGGTCGGTGGCATTGCTGATGTCGTACGGGACATTCCCAAAGCACTGGCGCAGGCTGGTGCATCAGTAACGGTTATTATTCCAGCCTATAACGCATTTCATACTCTACCAGGTTCGACACTGGTCAAATCACTGGAGGTTGAATTTGCAGAGTCAGTTGAACCAATCGGCCTCTACGAGTTATATATCAACCGCAACCCCGGGGTTCGATACATGGTTATACACAACCCGAAGTTCGGCGCCTGCGGAGTTGGCAAGGTGTACTGCAACGATTCAGATGATCGTCCCTTCGCAACCGATGCAAACAAGTTTGCTTTGTTCTGTGTAGCCGCGATGCACGCAATTAATAAGGGTGCGATAGGTTCGATCGATGTTATTCACCTGCATGACTGGCATGCAGGGTTTGCCGCGATTCTGCGAGAGTTCGATTCACAACTTACGCAGTTAAAATCAGTTCGATGTGTGTTCAGTATTCACAATCTGGCCCTGCAAGGCATCCGACCTTTCGCTGCAGATGTGTCATCACTTGAGCGATGGTACCCACAACTGGAATACGATGCTGCAGCGATAGCCGACCCGCGATGGAGTAACTGTGTCAACCCGGTAGCAGCGGCCATACGCCTGAGCGATGTTGTACACACAGTGTCACCTTCCTATAGCCGTGAGGTACTGCAACCCAACGCACCCGAGCGAGGCTTTCATGGTGGTGAGGGGCTTGAACAAGATCTGCAGGAGTGTGCTGCTCGCGATGCACTTATTGGCATCATCAATGGCATTGATTATACGCAGCCACTTGCACAACGCCTGGATTGGAAATCCATGATAACAACCATCGGAAACACGGTTCTTGAATGGCTCGGCGAAAATGTCTCAATAAGCACTACAGACTATGTTGCTCATCAACGCACACAGCAATGGCTTGGCGATAGCCAACCGGTCCATATATTGACGAGTGTTGGTAGGCTTACCAATCAAAAAATGGCATTGCTACTACAACCCACTTCAGGTAACAACACTGTATTGGATGAATTACTGCATAACCTGAAAGGAAAAGGTGTCTATATTCTACTGGGCTCAGGCGATACTGAGCTTGAAGCTTTGTGTAGAGATGCCGCCTCAAAACACACCAATTTTTTATTTATAAATCGCTACGCACAATCCATTGCCGATTTATTATTTGCCAATGGCGATGTATTCCTGATGCCCAGCTCTTTTGAACCGTGCGGCATCAGTCAAATGCTTGCCATGCGTCATGCACAACCCTGCATAGTGCATGCTGTGGGTGGATTACAAGACACTATAGTCGATAAAGTAGATGGGTTTCATTTCAAGGGCAATTCGGTCGCCCAACAAGTTGCCCAATTGCAATCGTGTGTTAGCGAAGTCATCGCGATGCGTGAAAGGCAACCAGATCAATTCAATGATATCGCCAACGCCGCCCGGAAAAAACGTTTTCTCTGGGCGGCGAGCGCCCAACAGTATTTAAGTGAGCTTTACTCATGACCACAACATTGAGTGCGGCTGTTATACAAGCTATACATGATGGACATTTAGCTGACCCGTTTGCTGTGTTTGGCGTACACCAAGACAACAACACAGTAGTTGTGCGCACATTCCAGCCATCGGCAACGTCAATAGAATTGATCGACGAATCCGAACATGTGCATACCATGAATGCTGTTGATAGTCATGGTTTGTTCGAAGTACAGCTAACTAACCACCCTGGAAAATACCAGTTTAAATGCAATAACCAGCACAGCACCTGGTTCTTAAAAGACGCCTATGCTTATCCATCGGCCATCGGCGCTCTCGACCATCATCTTTTCGGTGAGGGAACTCACCAGTTATTATATCAAATACTCGGCTCTCACCTGACAACCGTTAACCATGTAAGTGGCGTGCGCTTTGGTGTTTGGGCTCCCAATGCCAAACGCGTCAGTGTGATCGGCGAATTCAATCGATGGGATGGACGTGTGCATGTTATGCGCAAACACTTAGAAAACGGTATCTGGGACATTTTCATCCCTGACATTGGCAATATCACGCTCTACAAATACGAAATTGTTAGTGAAAACACTACCGTTGTTACAATCAAGAATGACCCATATGCACCGTACTTTGAACAGGCGCCAGGTAATGCATCGATTGTTTTCAACAGCGAATTTATCTGGTCAGACGATCAATATATGATCGATAGAGCAACGATTAACCCAACAGAGGCCCCGATTTCCATATACGAAGTACATGCAGGCTCCTGGCGATTAAACGACAACGGCAACCCACTGACCTACCGGGAGCTGAGTGAAACACTCATCCCTTATGTGGCAGAAAACAAGTTCACTCATATTGAACTAATGCCCATAACCGAACATCCTTTCACCGGTTCCTGGGGCTATCAACCTGTTGGATTATTCGCTCCAACCTCGCGCTTTGGCAGCCCTGATGATTTTCGCTATTTTGTTGATCAATGTCATCGCGCCAATATCGGCGTCATTATCGACTGGGTGCCTGCACATTTTCCATCTGATGAGCATGGTTTGAGTTTTTTTGATGGTACACACCTGTACGAACATTCTGACCCTCGCCAGGGGGTTCATCAGGACTGGGATACGCTGATCTATAACTATGGGCGCCGTGAAGTGGCAAATTACCTGTTCAGTAACGCGGTGTACTGGATAAAAGAATTTCATATTGATGGCTTACGAGTCGATGCGGTAGCTTCAATGTTGTATCTGGACTATTCCCGTGAAGAGGGTCAATGGGTTCCGAATGAGCATGGCGGTCGAGAAAATCTTGAGGCAATCGCTTTTCTAAAACGCATGAACGAGCTGGTTCATGCTGAAGGTGGAATGACACTGGCAGAAGAATCGACCTCCTTTCCGGCCGTGAGCCATCCAACAGAGTTTAATGGTCTGGGGTTTACCTTCAAATGGAATATGGGTTGGATGCATGACACGCTCGAGTACCTTAGCAAAGAACCAACGTACCGTAAGTATCATCATAACAATTTAACTTTTGGTCTCACGTACGCTTTCAGCGAGAACTTCTTGCTACCTTTCTCACACGACGAAGTTGTCTATGGCAAAGGCTCTCTGCTAACGAAAATGCCAGGTGATGAGTGGCAACGTTTTGCCAACCTTAGAATTTGTTTCGCTTACCAGTATTTGTATCCGGGTAAGAAACTGATGTTTATGGGTAGCGAGATAGCGCAGGCAACAGAATGGTCCCATGATGGTCAGGTCGATTGGGGCTTATTGAATCAAGATGCCAATGCCAAGCTGCTTGCCTTGGTGCGTGATTTAAACCATCTATATCAGTCACAACCGTCGTTGTACGAAGGCGATTGTCATGGAGATGGATTTGAGTGGATAGATTGTGCAGATGTTGAACAAAGTGTCGTCAGTTTTTATCGCCGTGCCATTGGTCGCTCCACAGGTAACGTGGGCGATTACACCATTGTGGTTTGTAATTTCACGCCTGTTCCACGTCACAACTATTGCCTTGGTGTCGATGAAAATAGAGAATACGTAGAAATACTTAACACCGATGCTGGGTGTTACGGTGGAAGTGATTTAGGCAATATGACGCATGTGGTTAGCGAAGCAGGCGAACAGCATGGACGTGCGTGTACTCTTAAGCTGACATTGCCACCGCTTAGCATCATCGTTTTACGCCCGTACCCGTGAACAATCGCAACACCGGTGACCAAAATTCGTTCAATACGGTACTGTACGTAGTACTTCGGAGATTGACGCACCGAATACGACACACTTGTTGCCTCTGAACCGACTAACCTTGATACAATTCAGAGGTTTACGACAACACCAAAATCTAATACACCTATGAAATCTTTGCTCGCTCTATTACTCCTTAGTTTAGCGCTCGCATTTGGCTATTGGAAAACTCAATATCCAGATTCAACTGTGAATGATCTGACAGCCAGCGCCAATACCGGCTTCAGTCGCATTACCAGCGGAATCTCTTCTGCTTTCTCTGGCGGGATGTCTGGTGGGGCACCCAGTGCATCGCTCAACGAACGCCTTAACTCAATCGAATCTGATCTTCTCAAAACACAGACGCTGGCTGATCCGGCTGCTACCAATACCCGTCTGGAATCACTGGAGGCAGCCATTGTTGCAACTCAACAATCAGCTGACCCGTCGGTGATCAATGGGCGCCTGACCGATGCAGAACGACGAATGGCAGCATTGGAGTCTAAAGTGACTCAGCTTAAATCTGACACGAGTGCATCATTTGAATCAATTAGTACCGATTCAACTGACAATGATGCTCAGACAGCTTCCCTGGATGACAGACTAGAGCTGCTCAATCGTCGAATAGAAGAACAAGCTGAACAATTCAGTAGCAATAGCAACAATACCGAAAGTATCAACAATGCAATAACGGCAATGGAAGCTAGCATCGCAAGCTTAAAAGATAGTCAAGACCGTCTCGCGAATGAACAGAATGTACAGCTCTCTGGCATGGATGAAAAACTGCAGGGCTTTGCAGCACGATTCAATACATTGTCTGCCGATGCCAGCAATGGTGACTCGGAAGCGGTTGCCAGCATCAACGCACAAATCGATCAACGCATTGTTGCGCTGGAAGACAAGCTGAACACCACCAATTCAGATTCGCTGCGGCTTGAGTCAATGTCGAATGAATTGTCTGGAGCGCGCGTTAAGTTGCGAGCCATGGAACAAGGCGTAACCAACGCCAACGCGCTGATAGCTGATCTAACCAGCCAAATAGCCGGGTTGACCGCGCAAACTGAATCATCCTCGATAGACGGTCAGCAAGCGCAACTTCGGTCACAACTCGTGCAACTACAAAATCAGATGAATCAACAAGGTGACACTGCCGATGTTGCCGAACTCACAAGAGCACTACAAGCCACACGCGATCGGATCGAAACCCTGGAACAAAGAGTGGTCGAGCTACCCGCAACCTCGAGTGGAGCCGATGAGGCAACGCAAGCTCAAAGTGCATTGCAAGCTCAAATAGAGGCGTTAGAAAGCAAGTTGAGCGACGTACAAGCCGCCCCCGATCCAAATCTGGTCAGTACCTTAAACCAGGTTGAAGAAAAGGTAAGCGCGTTAGCGGCCAAAAGCTATGTGACGCAAGAAGAATTGCGCGAACAGCAGCAAGGCGAGAGCATTGAATATAAAATTTACTTCGAACCTGACAGCACAGAAATTACCGAAGATGCCGGCCTTGTCCTGAACTCTTTCATAGCGCAGGAAAAAAATCGCGCTACCGGTGTGTCTATTTACGGGTTTACCGACAGAATCGGTTCGGCCACTTATAATCAGGCACTGGCTCTGCAACGCGCCACTAACGTGCGCTCTTACCTGATACAAAACGGTTTCAGCTACACAAAGATCAAATCGTTGAGCGGACTAGGTGAAGATGCTGCAGCCAATTCACCAGATGATGAAGAGGATGCCCAGCAACGTTCAGTGGTACTGTATGCGCAACAACCCTGATCTAGTGGTGTAACTTTACGCCGAGTATAAATCCATGAACGTGGAAACAACAGAAACCGACTGCCTGCTCATTATTGACGTTCAGAATGATTTCTGCCAGGCAGGCGCGTTAGCCGTTCCCGATGGTGATGCAGTTGTTGCCAGTATCAACGTCCTAAGTCCGCAATTTGCCAATGTTGTTGCAACCCAGGACTGGCATCCGGCGGGTCATTCATCGTTTGCCAGTGTACATAAGGGACGTTCACCACTTGAACAGATAACTATGCCCTATGGTCCGCAAACCCTGTGGCCAGATCACTGTATTCAAGGCTCTCAGGGTGCCGAGTTTCATCCACAACTCGACACCAATGTTATCCAAAATACGATACGAAAAGGCTTCAGGCAACCGATCGATTCGTATTCTGCATTCTTTGAAAACGACCATACAACCACCACAGGTTTGAGCGGTTATTTAAAAGAGCGTGGTATTAAACGGGTATTTTGCGTTGGACTGGCGTTGGATTTTTGTGTCAGATTCTCTGCAGAAGATGCCAGGCGTGAAGGCTTTGAGACTGTTGTCATTGAAGCGGCTTGTCGTGGAATCGATATGGATGGCTCAGTCGAAGCGGCCCGACAGTCCATGATTGACGCTGGTGTGTCTTTGCTGAGCTAGCCGCAACTAATATCGCAACTCATATAGCAAAACTTGGGTTGCAACTAAAGCCGCAGCTCAGGCTCCGGACCAACTCCGCTAATCAATAACGCTGTACTGTAGCGAATGGGAAGCGTCCTCATCGGGCAGGCAACCCAGACCGATTTTGCCACGACCATTTAGCACAACAGTCTCTCGACGAACAAATAGCGGTACCTGACCTTCCCTTTGAATGTAAGTGCCGTTAGTGCTGGTGTCGGAAATCTGAATTTGCCCGGCGCTCCAGTCAAATTGTGCATGCTTGCGACTGACTCTGTCACCATCAACACTTACGCTGCAACGTTCATCACGGCCAACATTCAAAATTCCGCTATCCCTGTTCATACGAAACGTCGCATTCTCTGTAGACAGCACCAGTGTAGTGTCCTCGTTAAATTGAGCGAAATTTACGGCTGGCTGAGCAACCCGAGTGTGCATCGCTGCATCGGCTTCCCAGGTTATTCTGTAAATGCCAACTGGCTCGGATATACCCTTAACCCATATATTGTCCAGCAGCGTTGCAAGACCCTGATTCTCACAACTAAGCTGCGCTATGCAGAATTCAGTAGCGGTGATTTCTTCGGTTTTGGCAAACGAGGCAACGCGAGCGGCAATGTTCACGGCATTACCGTATACATCGCCCTTGTCCGGAATAACCGGGCCAAAATGAAAACCGGCCCGAACAGCCAGTGGTGTCTGTTTGTGCAATTCCTGCATTGCGCAAGCAGCTAGCAAGGCATCGTCGCAGGAGCTGAAGCTTGCTAGCGTTGAATCACCCACAGTGCGCAAAACTTGGCCACCATGGCTCTCAACCGCTTGCGCCATGAATCCCAGACTTTCAGCTACCCGACGATGAGCCTCGACGTCACCAACCGTCTCATATAACGCGGTACTACCGGCTATATCGGCAAACAGGATTGCAAGGGTTTGCTGAGCTTGGTCCATTAAGTGTTGCTAGGTAAGTATCTGATAAGCCATGGTATCGCAGCCGCTGCCCCACGGAAAGCACTACAAGTCTTCTGTTACCATATGATACGCAATTTTAGCCGTCTCTGTGCGGTGGGATATCAGATGGGTGAATTAATAGCGGTAGATTACATGGCAGCCGACGGTGATGCCCTATTCGTTGCGTCTTTGCGAGAAACCGGATTCGGTGTATTAAAAAACCACCCCATAACTGAAACTACAGTTAATGCAATTTACGACAATTGGACCGGTTTTTTCAGTAGTGGCGATAAGCAGAGCTATTTGTTTGATTCTGAGAAATTTGATGGCTTTTTCCCTACTACAATGGCTGAAACAGCCAAAGGGCATTCCATACCAGACCTAAAGGAGTACTATCATTATTACCCGTGGGGAAGGTGCCCTGAGGGGCTGAAACAACAGCTCGATCACTACTATTCCGACGCAGTATCGCTGGCGTCCACCCTGCTAAGTTGGGTTGAAAAACACACCCCAGCTGAAATAGCCAGCCGATTTTCCGAGCCACTGTCGAACATGATTCAAGGCAGTGATCAATCCTTACTACGCGTTTTGCACTACCCACCTATGCCAAACGATATAGACCCCGGTGCTATACGGGCGAGCGCCCACGAAGATATCAATCTGCTTACACTGTTACCAGCAGCCAACGAGCCCGGTTTGCAGGTAAAAAAACGCGATGGTTCATGGTTAGATGTACCGTGTGATTTTGGCAATCTGATAATCAATGTTGGCGACATGCTACAAGAAGCTTCAGGCGGGTATTTCCCTTCTACAACTCATCGCGTCATTAACCCTGAAGGCTCAAACGCGCGAAAATCAAGAATTTCCTTGCCATTGTTCTTACACCCGCGGCCCGATGTGCGATTGTCAGATCGTTATAGCGCCGGAGACTATTTAACTGAACGATTGACTGAATTGCGCGGAAAATAATGAGCGGAAAATAGAGGAATACATCAAGAAATTTCTTTAAGGATTTTTAGCTGCTTCTAACCTGCTCAACGTATGCGTGGCAAAGTCTTTTCCAACCTCTTCATACAAATTGAAAGATATACAACCAAGCGCTTCCAGCTCATCTCTGTGGTCACTGTATCGTGCTGCAACGGCTAACTGACCGTTGTACCCAAGCTCCTTGGCCAGTTTTACAATTTGAAGATTTTCACGATGGTTGCTCAATCCGACAAGAATAAGCTTGCACTGGGCAAGGTCGGTTCGTTCCCAGAAGTCACGATCCGACGCATCACCATGAACACAGTGAAACCCTTCCGCTTCAAGCTCCCTGGTGCGACTAAAACTCTCTTCAACACCAACAATGGCATCCTGACCAGAAAGTTTTAATGCCTGGTACGCATTACGACCCACTCGCCCCATGCCTAACACGGCAGTGTCGACGTCACCAAGTGAGCCAATCTCCTCCTCAGGCAGTCGTTCACCGCGTTCATAACGCAGCAGTTGCGATCGATAGGCCAGATACAAGCGATGCACCTGCTTGTTAATCGGCGTGGCTATAAAAAAAGACAATGCCATAGCCAGCGCCAGCGTTGTGACCCAATCAGCTGTCAAGATACCCGCCTGTACCGATGCAGCGGCAACGATCAGACCAAACTCGCTATAGTTAAACAACAACATGCCAGAGAACCACGATGTACGCGCACGCAGTCCAAACAGTGCAAAAAGCGAAAAGTAGATCACCGGACGTAATACCAATAAAAAACTCAGCACACAGGCAACAACGATCATCATTAATGATGGAAAACCATAGTAGCCAATTTGTAAAAAGAAACCGATCAGTAACAGGTTTTTCAAGCCAACCAGTTTATCGTAGAGCTCCTTGGCTTTTAGTCTATCCGCCTTGGCCACTAACACACCAATGAGCAATGCACCAAGACCACCTTTGATATTCACAAACTCAAACAATTCAGCCGTTGTCAACGCAAACGCTATACCGCTAAAAAGCAACAGTTCGCCATGACCGATTGCTCGCATTATGCGTTGTAAAAACGGGGTTATAAAAATGAGAGACAATAACGCTAACGCCCATGGTGTTGGGTACTTACCTGATGCAACAGCAAGGTAAATTACCGCCATAACGTCTTGCACAACCAGCACGCCAATTGCGATGGATGCATAGAACGATGCAGACTCACCGCGTTCTTCGCACAACTTAATGGCAAACACCGTACTGGAAAAAGACAAGGCAAACGCCAAAGCCCATGCCGATAAACTTGAACTCAGTGCCAATGGTGCATATAAGGTGCCCACTAGCATGATCACTGCCGCAGTCAAAGGCACAGCAATGACCATATGCAAAAAAGCCGACGCCCATACATACCTAGGTTTTAAAGTCTGGAGATTCAGCTTCAAGCCAATGGTGAACAAGAGCAGAGTAACGCCAGCGTCAGCCAGTGGTGCAAGCGCTTCACCAGACCCAAAATGCATGGCGTTGGCAACGAAACCTGCAACCAGATACCCGAGCATGGGCGGATAGCCAGCACTTCGCATAAGCAACCCGGCGGAAAAGGCCAGTACAATGACGATTGGATCCATATCAGCAGCGCACTGGCATGGCACTCTCAAGGTGCTGATGGGTATCGCGACGCCGGGCAGTCATGTTCACAATAGGTGGCTTCAAGCGAAAGTCGATTTGTCCGGATTGCAGTACCATACATGGTTCCGTTGAGTGCTTAGTTCAAACGTGACAGCTGAATTGTCGGTGATCAGAAACCGCCCACTGCCACACAGGCATTCCCAGATGGGTCAATGAGACTAGCCAGTCCGGCAGGCATTGGCTATTTAACACCCCAAAACTCCAAGCAGTCATGGTTACCTGACACAAATGTGTTGACTGTGTGTCTTGAAAGTGACCAGAAACGTCTAAACCTGTCTCTAATACGCAACCTCTGCGCCAAAGCGCGATCAATTTAACAGGGCGTTAAAATTCTGACAACAACTGCACCCCTGCATTAAGCTATCCTTCCGGTTAGCCGTCAACAATAAAAAAACGACACCTTGCATTCATATTCAGGACAACCTCTTCTGTGAAACAAACACCCAAACCGTGGTCAGCTCGACTGGCACAGTATCGCCGTCCCGACAACAAACGAGCAGTTATCGAACTGGCCATTACCGTAGTCCCTTTTATAGCGCTTTGGCTCATCATCTTGTGGCTGTTTCACATTGGGATGGTAACAACGCATATAGCCGCCCTGCTCGCTCTGATTCCGGCTGGGGGCCTGATGGTGCGTTTGTTTATCATCCAGCACGACTGCGGCCATGGTTCCATGTTTTCATCTCGACGTGCAAATGACTGGACCGGGCGTGTGCTGGGCGTTGTCACTTTGACCCCTTATGAATACTGGAAAAGTCTGCACGCTGCGCACCATGCACATTCTGGTAATCTCGATCGGCGTGGCATGGGTGATATCGACACACTGACTGTCGATGAATACCTGAACAAAGGATTTTTCGGTCGATTGCTTTATCGACTTTACCGACACCCTATTGTGATGTTTGGTTTAGGTCCGGCGTATCTATTCCTGTTTCGTCACCGCTTACCCGTTGGTGCAATGACGGCAGGACACAAACCCTGGATAAGCGCTTTAGCAAATAACCTTGGCATCATCGCTCTTTCCACCATCGTCATTTACCTGACCAGCTGGTCTACTTTTCTGATTATTCAAATACCCATTGTGGTACTCGCTGCGTCAATTGGTGTATGGATGTTTTATGTGCAGCATCAGTTCGAAAATACGCACTGGGACAAAAGCCCAACCTGGAAACATGAAAACGCGGCGCTGCATGGCAGTTCTTACTACGACTTGCCAAAACCGCTAATGTGGATTACTGGCAATATCGGAATCCACCATGTGCATCACTTATCCAGCCGTATTCCGTTCCATAAATTGCCACAGGTGGTCAAGGACCATCCTGAGCTTGCCAACATTGGACGTCTGACTTTGCAGGAGAGTTTGCGCTGTGTGAAGTTGGCCTTATGGGATGAGCGCAAGCAGGAGTTGATTTCATTTCGTGATTTGAAAGCGGGGTATCCGGCAGCGGCCTAATAACTGGCCGTTCCAGCCAATAAAGCCTTAGCTTACTGTCTCTACACACCAATACAATGGTTCATCTGGATCGAAAACGACCACGTGTTCTTCACCTACTTGTATCTGCGCATCGAATTGCACTGGTGTGGTTTGCTTGACGAGGGTCATCGTGGTCTCATTTAGCGGCAATTGGTAGAAATTTGGCCCGTGCTCGGACGCAAAACCCTCAAGTTTATCCAGCGCCTGAGCCGCTTCGAACACATGGGCCAGCGTAGACATGGTGTTCGGCGCATTAAACACACCCGCGCACCCACAGGTTGTCTCTTTGGTATTAGCCGTGTGCGGTGCGCTATCGGTTCCGAGGAAGAAGCGTGGGTCACCACTTGTGGCAGCTGACACAAGGCTGCTTTGATGATCTGCTCGTTTTAAAATCGGTAAACAGTAGTAATGCGGACGTATGCCACCTACTAACATGTGGTTACGGTTAAGCATGAGATGATGCGGGGTAATTGTCGCTGCTGTGTTGTTCGGCTGAGATTGTACAAATTCAACACCGTGTGCGGTTGTCACATGTTCCAGCACAATGCGTAGCTCAGGTAATCGTTGCCTTAATGGCGCGAGCACTTCTTCAATAAACACTTTTTCGCGATCAAATATGTCTACGCTTTGTCTTGTTATTTCTCCGTGCATGCACAACACAATATTGTGTTCGGCCATAGCCTCGAGCACCGGCATCACGTTGTCGATTGATGTCACACCAGAAGCTGAGTTCGTTGTGGCGCCTGCTGGATAGAGTTTTACGGCTTTAATAACCCCGTTAGCAGCAGCACCAACGACTTCGGCAGGATCAGTTTGATCGGTTAAATACAATGTCATCAACGGAGTAAACGAGTCTTTGTTGTCGATACCTGCAGCGGTGATTGCTTTGTGATGCGCCTGCTCAATGCGCAATGCATAAGCACGCGCATCGGCCTCGGTAATCACTGGTGGTACCAGATTCGGCATAACGATCGCGCGACGAAAGTGCTGCGTGGTTGCGCTAATGACACTGTCCAGCATGGCACCATCACGTAAATGCAGATGCCAGTCATCAGGTTGTCGAATAATGAGTTGCTTGGTCATTGAAACTATTTTTGAGACTATTTTTGTTGATTGATAATTCGCTGAAAAATGTCCAGGGTTTCATCGGATACATGATGCTCCACACCCTCAGAGTCGTGCTTGGCAGTTTCCTCACTGACGCCAATTGCCAGCAGAAACCGAAACACAATGTCGTGCCGAGCACGGCTTTTATCGGCAAGAGCTTTGCCTTTGTCTGTTAAGAAAATGGAACGATATGGGGCGCTGGTGATAAATCCATCACGCTGCAGACGAGCCAGCGTTTTACTGGCACTGGGTTGAGATATGCCCAAACGTTCAGCCACTTCAACCAGACGCGCCTCGCCCTGACTGGTGATCAAATCATCAATTAGCTCGACATAATCTTCTGTGGCCTCCATCTGATGGGCCTCACGCACTCGCTCGAAAGCCTCCGCCTGCTGGTCAGCTGGCTGCAGTGTGCGTTCGAGATCATCGCGCTTTGAGGACACGTGATGGGATGCTCCATGGCTGCTCAGAGGCCATAGTATAGCAAGTGCTTTGATTATTTAGCCAAAAAGTATAAACTAAGCCATGGCTAAATTTGATGCACCGACCGTACGCCCTTTCTCGATCTGGCTTGTGCTGCTGCTCGTTTCCGTATTATCTGCCTGCGCAGATAAGCAATCTGCGAGTACAGACAAACTGCAAGTAGTCACAACGTTTACCGTCATCGCTGATATGGCAAGTAATGTAGCCGGAGACACGGCAAATGTAATATCGGTAACCAAAGTCGGTGCCGAAATACACAACTATCAACCGACCCCCAAAGATATTGTGCGTACCGACAAAGCTGACCTTGTTCTGTGGAATGGGCTTGGCCTTGAATTGTGGTTTGAAAAATTCCTGGAACAGCTCGGCGATGTACCGAGTGTTGTGGTCAGTGACGGCGTAGACCCAATTGACATTCATCAAGGTCCCTACACTGGCAAGCCCAATCCACATGCATGGATGAGTCCTTCGGATGCATTAATTTATGTAGATAACATTACCGCAGCTATGGCAAACGCAGACCCTGCCAACGCCAAAATATACGAAGCCAATGCAGGAGCCTACAAAAAGAGTATTGAGCAACTGATTGCGCCATTACGCGAAAAAATCAACGACATTCCTGAAAAACATCGATGGCTGGTGAGTAGCGAAGGTGCATTCAGCTACCTGGCCAGAGACCTCGGTTTAAAAGAGTTATATCTGTGGCCAATTAATGCAGACCAGCAAGGAACACCTTCGCAAGTTCGAAAGGTGATCGACACAGTTAACAATGAGGCAATTCGTACCGTGTTCAGCGAGAGCACCATTTCACCAAAGCCTGCAGAGCAAGTGGCACGAGAAACCGGTGCGCATTATGGCGGTGTTTTGTATGTTGACTCTTTAAGCGAATCCGATGGAGCGGTACCAACGTATCTGGATTTAATTAGAACGACCACTGAAACGGTAGTGACAGGTTTGCTGGTAGAGCGTAAAGAGTGATCGATAGCACTGCACAAAGTGGCGCAGGTATTGGTGACACCGACGCTGATCGTGCCCGTGTGCGTAAACAACAGAACTGTGGTGATGGCGTCTGCGGCATTGAAGCCAACAACCTGACAGTCATTTACCGCAACGGCAACGTTGCTCTTGAGAATGCAAACTTCAATATCCCCACGTCCACTATCTGCGCACTAGTGGGTATTAACGGCTCGGGTAAATCAACCTTATTTAAAGCGATTATGGGTTTTGTGCCATTGAGTTTTGGCAACGTATCCATACTTGGTCGCCCCGCTGGCAAAGCACTGTCAAGAAACACGGTGGCCTACGTGCCGCAAAATGAGGAAGTTGACTGGAATTTTCCAGTGCTGGTAGAAGATGTTGTAATGATGGGTCGTTATGGGCACATGGGATTGCTGCGCATCCCATCCAAAATCGACAAAACGAAAGTTGATATCGCGCTCGAACGAGTTGGCATGACAGACTACCGCAAGCGCCAGATAGGTGAGTTATCAGGCGGCCAGAAAAAGCGAGTTTTCCTGGCTAGAGCCCTGGCTCAGGAAGGCAAAGTCATACTGTTGGATGAGCCATTCACCGGCGTGGATGTTAACAGCGAAGACGCTATCATAGAATTGTTACGCAGTTTACGAGACGACGGTCATGTCATTCTTGTGTCAACTCATAATCTGGGCAGCGTGCCGCAATTTTGCGATCAGGTTATTCTTATTAACCGCACTGTGCTCGACTTCGGTGAAACCGAATCGGTGTTCACCCAGAAAAATTTACATCGTGCGTTTGGTGGCACCTTACGTTTTCATGTGCTTACCGGTCACGATCTGCATGACGACGATGACCCAAGACAAGTCACGGTTATTTCCGATGATGAAAGACCAATAGTACTTTACGGTGATGATGCTACACCAAGTGACGAACACAACAATGAAGACATCAACCACCAACCATGAGCACACTACTCGAACCATTTAATTATGACTACATGACCACTGCCATCTGGGTCAGTGCGTTGGTGGGTGCTGTTTGTGCGTTCTTGTCTGCATACTTGATGCTCAAGGGTTGGTCGTTAATCGGCGATGCGCTGTCTCACTCAGTGGTACCCGGTGTTGCCGGAGCATACATGCTTGGCCTACCCTATTCACTCGGTGCATTCATCTCGGGCGGATTAGCCGCCGCAGCCATGTTGTTTATTTCTCAGCGATCATCACTCAGAAACGACGCTGTCATTGGTCTGGTGTTCACTGGATTTTTTGGACTTGGATTGTTTCTTGTGTCGTTGTCACCAACATCAGTCAATGTTAATACCATTATCTTTGGCAACATACTTGCGGTTTCTCCAACGGATGCCCTGCAATTAATTATTATCTCGAGCGTAACGCTGGTTTTACTCATTATCTATTGGAAAGACATCATGGTAGTGTTCTTCGATGAGTCGCACGCTCGTTCAATTGGCATGCGCACCAACGCTATCAAGGTGATGTTTTTTACGCTACTTAGCGCCTCAACCGTTGCAGCATTGCAAACCGTTGGTGCATTTCTGGTAATTGCTATGGTAGTAACCCCCGGTGCAACCGCCTACTTGTTAACTGATCGTTTCTCTCGGCTAATTGTAATCAGCGTGCTCATTGGTGCATTAAGCAGTGCTGCAGGTGCATACATCAGTTATTTTCTGGATGGTGCGACCGGAGGCATCATCGTTCTGCTGCAAACTTTATTGTTTTTGCTGGTGTTCATGTTGGCTCCAAAGCATGGACTACTGGCCAACAAACAACGCGCGCGGCAGAAGCGGACAATTCTGAAAAAAAGTTCAGTAGCGCCAGACATTGAACAGCAAGGCTCAACACCCACATGAACTGGCTACTCGAACCATTTCGATATGAGTTCATGCAGCAAGCGCTGGTCATCGGCGTAACAGTGGCCGTACCTGCTGCAGTTTTATCGTGCTTGCTAGTGCTGCGTGGGTGGTCGTTAATGGGTGACGCTGTATCCCACGCCGTACTGCCAGGCATTGTAGTCGCTTATATTTTAGGCCTGCCAATGTTACTGGGTGCATTTGTCTCCGGCATGCTGTGCGCTGTTGCAACCGGGTACTTAACCGAGCACAGCCGTTTGAAAGAGGATACCGTCATGGGAGTAGTGTTTAGCGGTATGTTTGCTCTGGGTATCGTACTGTTCACGTATGTACACACCAATTTGCATTTGGACCATGTGTTATTCGGAAACTTGCTCGGCGTTTCCTGGACCGACATACTTCAAACCGGCGTAGTCACCGTTATTGTGTTGGTGATATTCATGGCTAGACGCCGTGATATCCTGGTGTTTGCATTTGATCCTCAACATGCTGGTGTCATTGGAATCAATACACGCACTATGCAATACGGTTTATTGGCATTGTTATCGTTAGTCATCGTTGCATCAATCAAAGCTGTTGGCATCATTTTGGTGATAGCGGTATTAATTGCACCCGGTGCAATCAGCTTCCTGTTAACTGATCGATTCGAGCGGATGCTGCTCGTTGCTATCGCTGTTTCCGTAGTTAGCGCGGTGCTGGGCATACTAAGCAGCTATTACATCGATAGCGCACCAGCACCTACGATCGTTGTGTTGTTAACTGTGTTGTTCATTGTGGCATTTCTGTTCGCACCAAAACGCGGTATCCTCAGACAGCAAAAACTGATTCGATAAACGGATATCGCTGCTCAAACATATCGAGCTATGGGTCAACCAATAGCAGCACCTACACCTATTTCTACATCCGCAACAGTACGGTAAAAAATCCCTGCTACTATTATCTTTAAGCCAGCGTTTAACGATTTGAAACAGACCATCAATATTACTGGTGTTAGTCTTCAGGTTTTACGCTTGTCAGCATGGATATGGATGAAGCTTGTTAGTTGCTTATAAAGCCTGAGACGTTGTATTGGTTTTTAAATAGACCTTGAGTTTTGGACACTACGAGTACATTCTTATGAGACGATCAAAGCGCTCGGCATGTTTTTCAATATTGAAGTTTGTGATGTTGAAATTCGTAATGTTGAAGCCTGTAATGTTGAAGTCGTTTGCCGGTGTTAGCCTGTACCGGTTTATCGGTCTTATTGTTGCAGCATGTGCAGTTGCGCTGGTTTCGAGTTGCAGTGACAACAGTTCAGGTTTATCCAACACCGATAATTCAATCGTTGTTGTCGGTCCTGACAATCCTCTCGACGATTCACCTTCTTCGGTTAATCAGAACAGCGATGACACTACCACCTTAATTAACCCTACCGGCTCAGATTTGAGTAGCGACACATCAGGCAATACCAGCTCCTTGCAAGAAGTCAATGATACTGACCAAATGGCGCAAAGCGCTGGAGACAACTCATTGCCGCCGCTTACCGAAAATATGAACACGGCTGAGAGTGTATCGCCAAACGTCATTGGCGGTTTACCAGCAGACTGTATCTTCGATATCTCTGCTAGCAATGTAACGTTCTGCTATCAAGCGAGCACCAGAACGTTACGTGCATGGCAAAGCGATGGTAGCCAATGGTGGGCTTATATTTTGCCAGGTGATAGCGCCACAAACGACATTCACGCGCTGCAGGTTGTGAATGAGAATCTTTACACAGTCACTGAACTTAAATCCAGCGGCGTACAAACAGGATTCGAAATTTCCGTGTTTGCACCTGGCGGTGCATTTATAAAAACAGTAGCGTTAGACAAATTTGAAGACTACAGCTTTGTCGCCGGCCACCGAATTCAAGTTGCCGATATCGAAGACAACTTAATTATTGCAGGAGACTATGGCCTCTCCTCCAATAATATTCTTCCCAATCAATTCAATGGTACTTTCATTGCCATATTCAACACTACAACAGAACAGGTCGAGAATTCAAAATTATACCCACAACTACGACAAACCAACCCCATGCAGGTTAGTGGTGACAATATGAAACTCGAACTTGAGCACCTGGTGTACGAATTATCGCCAGACAATCTTGAACTAATGGAACCGATTAGTCGGTTTCAGTCGATATCATTTAGTCGAACCAACTATCATCAAAAGAAACACAGTGTTATTGGTTTAATAGAAAAGCCGCCATTTGAAACACTACATACCCAAATGAGCACGGCTTTCCTGGACACTGTGCGAGAAATTATTCTGGTTGACACTGTCACATCAACCGATACTCCAGTTGACTGTGCAGGCGGCGGTACTGTCCAGCAGATCATTGAGGTAGATGACTTCGACTCTGAAGTACAGACCATCACGTTCGAGAACTGCTCAATGGCTGACTTGACTGCGCATGGTGTTTTATTGCAACGCCAGACGCACTCCTGCGGACAGGATTGCGAGGGTCTGAATAGAACACTTCGGGCTTTGGCATTTGAGGTTACTTACGCTGATGGCGGGCATTGGTTTGTCGACGGGTATGTCTCAACCAAAGAAACCCGAAACTTCGTCAACGAAAATAACGTACCAATCGACAACCCGGAAACTGTCTATGCAAACCAGACCGAGATCAATGTCTTCTCTATGAGTGATAATCAGATTTCAATTAATCTGGAGCAAGGACAATATCAATACAATGGCACGCTTAAAAACGGCACAAGCACCTGGGCAGGTTCGGGAATAATTAACTATGCAACTGGCGAAACTGAAACTTTTGCCGTTGATCTGTCACGCCAGTTGTTTAATGGAATCCAGTCTGACTTTAGTGGGCAGATGGACGCGAGTCGATCAGATGGCACAGCATTGTTTGTCGACATGGACACGGTTGATCAGTCCGGCGTTAGATACACAACTACTGCTGCCGGCGAAAGTGTGCAAACCACCAGTGCCTGGTAGTGAAAGTACAAATTTAACCAACACCCTCGTCTAGCTCATGCGGTTCTGAGCTGTAATCGACACTTTCTACTTCTACCCAGTTAGTGCGCAGACCAATTGCCTGTATTTATTTAAGCGATTAGCGCAGTGATGAATGACGCTCTCTTTTCCTCAATAACCACGAAATACTTATGGTTGTTAATGAGAATTATTCGTATTATGATCTGTATCTAACTAATTAGCCGTTTCTGAATTATTATCATGAAAATCCGACTACACGGCGCTGCCCTTGTCCTTTCTATCGTGGCTGCCAGTCCCGCTATTGCTGCCGAATCGGTCAATGTGTACTCATACCGGCAGCCGTTCCTGATAGAACCCATTATCGAGAGCTTCACAAAACAGACCGGTATTGAAGTTAACACCGTCTTTGCAAAAAAAGGCCTTGTAGAGCGTCTGAAAAGTGAGGGCAAGAACAGTCCTGCCGATCTGTTGTTAACGTCTAACTTCAGTAATCTGCAGGCGGCAGTGGCAGCCGATGTTACGCAACCGGTAGTCAGTGAGACACTGGACGCTAACATTCCTTCCGAATTTCGAGCTCCGGATGGTATGTGGTTTGGCTTAACCAATCGTGCACGGCTAATCGTTGTCTCTAAAGATCGGATGACTGAGACACGACCGGCCAGCTATGAAGATCTTGCCAACGCGGAATACAAAGGAAAGATTTGTACTCGCAGTGGTAAACACAGCTACATGGTGGCATTGACCGCATCAGTAATTGCGCACTCGGGCAGCGACACAGCACGCGACTGGCTTTCGGCTATGAAAGATAACCTGGCGCGTAAACCGCAAGGCAATGATAGAGCGCAAGTTAAGGCTATCTCAGAAGGTGAATGCGATATCGCCATTATCAATTCCTATTACATGGGTGCGATGCTGGCCGACGAGAAGCAGACAACCTGGGCGAACTCTGTTGATCTGATTTTCCCAAATCAGGCTGATCGAGGTACACACATGAATATCAGTGGCGTTGCACTGACAAAAGCGGCGCCCAATCAAGAGAACGCCATCAAACTTATGGAATTTTTATCATCCGCTGAGGCTCAGCAGCACTATGCCGACGTAAACCATGAGTACCCTGTCAACCAAAACGTGAAGCCATCGGCGCTGGTACAGTCGTGGGGTGAGTTCACCTACGACACACTCCCATTGGCTCAGATCGCAAAGTTTAGAAACGATGCATCGCGACTGGCTGATGAAGTTAACTACGATAACTGATCGGTTGATTTTTCGAACTAATACTCGAACTAATAAATGTACAGCCTGAGCATGATCTTCATAGCGTCTGTTTCTTCATTCGTTCGATATTCTGAATATGATATTCATGTCGTTGAATCGCTTTTTTTAAATTGATCTGTTGAATCGCTTTTTAAATGAGTAAGACAGACAACACTGAAAAGCGCCTGCTCACTACGGCAACCTATGGCGGAGGCTTAACATTTGATACTGATGATTCAATTTCATCAGCTCAACTGTCTACGCCTACACAACGCACACGCAGTGCCTGGTCATTCGCGGCATTGTTTGTTGCAGCGGTAGTTTGTTTACCACTACTTTCAGTTGTATGGCTAGCGTTTTTCCCTGAAGAAAATATCTGGCCACATTTGTTCAGAACCGTACTCTCCTCATATGTAATCAACACACTTGTGTTGATGCTTGGTGTAGCCATAGGCACTTTGCTTGTCGGTACCACCTGCGCATGGTTAGTAACACATCACGATTTTCCCGGAAGAGCTTTATTTAATTGGGCATTGTTATTGCCTTTTGCCGTTCCGGCTTATGTTATCGCTTATGTGTATACCGATCTGCTGGAATTCGCAGGTCCCGTACAAAGCTTGCTACGAGATACATTCGGCTGGAAGCTGGCAAACGATTATTATTTCCCCTCTATCCGCACCCTGCCCGGCGCAATAATAATGATGGTACTGGTGCTATACCCTTATGTATATTTGCTTGCCCGTGCCGCTTTTCTGGAACAATCTGCCTCTATTACAGAAGCAGCCCGATCTTTGGGGGTCAGCCGTTCTGCGCGCGTTCTGTATATAGCGTTACCCATGGCACGCCCTGCAATAGTGGTTGGTCTGTCATTGGTGATGATGGAAACACTAAACGATTATGGAACGGTCGACTACTTTGCTGTGCGTACATTAAGCGCTGGGCTGTACGATGTTTGGCTTGGCATGAACAACCTGGGCGGTGGCGCTCAAATAGCAACACTGCTACTGGTGTTTGTTATGGTACTGATCGGTTTAGAGAAAAGCAGTCGACGCAATCAGCAAAATTTCCAGCCGATGTCGAGCCGGTTCAGACCAACCACTCGCACATCGCTATCCAAACCGTTCTCAATTGCCGCAATGCTGTTTTGTGCCCTGCCCGTATTATTGGGTTTCGTTGTTCCTGCGTGGGTTCTGGGCGGTTACACCATTACGAATTTTGCAGAATCCTGGAGTCGGGATTTTCATCAGGCAGCGCTGCACAGTATTGGACTTTCATCCATTGCTGCCTTCGCCGCTGTTTGTGTGGGTGTCTTGCTCAGCTACAGCAAACGGCTACACCCGACGCGTAACATGAAACTAAGTGTTGGACTGGCAAGCATGGGCTACGCTGTTCCAGGTGCTGTACTCGCTATCGGTATCATTATCCCTTTCGCAGCCTTTGACAATGCAGTTGATGCCCTGGCTGAAAGCCTGTTTGGCTTTTCAACAGGCTTGTTGTTGAGCGGTACTGTGTTTGCACTGGTGTTTGCCTATACTGTTCGTTTTTTGGCAATGGCTTACGGCTCTATCAACGCCAGTATGAAAAAAATAAGTCCACACATGGACGATGCGGCGCGCTCATTGGGTCATTCGCCAGGCACAATCTTGCACAAAGTTCACTTACCACTTATTCGTGGTGGCATCCTTACGGCCGCCCTGGTTGTGTTTGTTGATTGTATGAAAGAATTGCCGGCTACTCTGGTATTAAGGCCATTTAATTTCGATACCCTGGCAACCCAGATCTATCAATTTGCTTCAGATGAACTGATCGGCCAAAGCGCAATTTACGCTTTATTAGTCGTGGTCGTTGGGTTGGTACCGGTGATCTTGTTAAGTGTTGGCATAGATCACTCACGTGAGCTGAGTACCCAATCTGTTATGGACGAGTCTGCAGTCAATGATGATTAGTAGCACCTAGGGTTTAAGTTTATACCCCGTTTTGAACATCGCCCAAACAATGGCGATACAGACCAGCAAGAACACCAGAATCATCGACAAACTGATACCAACACCAACATCCGATACTTCAAAAAAGCTCCATCGAAAACCACTGATTAGATACAGCACAGGGTTTAACAAAGAAATTTTCTGCCAGAACGCAGGCAACATATCAACAGAATAAAAACTACCGCCCAGAAACACCAGTGGTGTGATAATCAGCGATGGAATGAGCTGAAGTTTTTCAAAATTATCAGCCCATAGTCCGATGATAAATCCGAACAAGCTGAACGAAATACACGTCAGCAGAAAAAAACCGAGCATCCAGAACGGATGAGCAATGCGCAGATCAACAAAAAATGTAGCGGTTATTAGAATAAGCACGCCCAAAATCATCGATTTGGTTGCGGCAGCCCCAACATACCCAATCAATATTTCGAAAAAAGAGATAGGCGCAGACATTACTTCGTAAATGGTGCCAGTAAATTTAGGGAAAAAGATGCCAAAGGAAGCATTCGATATGCTTTGTGTTAATAAACTCAGCATCATTAAGCCTGGCACAATAAATGCGCCATACGCTACGCCTTCGACCGATTCAATGCGAGAACCAATGGCCGAACCGAATACCACAAAATAAAGCGCAGTGGATATAACCGGAGCAGCTACGCTTTGCAACAAGGTATTACGAGTGCGACGCATCTCGGATTTGTAAATGGATTTAACTGCTTCTGTATTCATGCGTCAGCTTTTACAATGTCTACAAATATATCTTCCAGTGAACTCTGGCGCGTATTCAAATCTTTAACCACCAAACCTGCTTTTGACAAACTGCTTAGCAAGGCAGTCATCCCGGTACGCTCTTGCCTGGCATCGAAGGTGTAGGTTAGTTTGGTTCCGTCACTGGACATTTCCAGCCCGTAGTTGCCAAGCTCTGCCGGAATGTCATCAATGCTACTTTTAAGCTCAACAACCAATTGTTTCTTACCCAGCTTTTCCATCAAGGTTTTTTTGTCTTCAAGTTCCAACAATTCACCGCCGGAAATGACACCAACGCGATCAGCTATCTCTTCTGCTTCTTCAATGTAGTGCGTGGTTAGAATAATGGTGACCCCGCTTTGCCGCAAACGCTCAACAATAGCCCACATGTCTTTGCGTAATTCAACATCGACCCCGGCTGTGGGTTCGTCCAGAAATAATACACGTGGTTCGTGTGATAGAGCTTTGGCAATTAGCACGCGGCGTTTCATACCACCTGATAGTTGCTGAACCATATTGTCTTTTTTATCACCCAGCGTCAGTTCGTCCAGGAGACTATCGATATACTCGGTGTTTGGTGCTTTGCCAAAAAGACCACGACTGAACGCCACTGTATTGCCGACGCGCTCGAACGCGCCCAAAGTCAGCTCTTGTGGCACCAGACCAATCATTTCACGGGTTTTCCGAAAGTCTTTTATTATGTCGTGGCCAGCAACCGTGACCGTACCGGAAGTTGGAGAAACCAAACCACAGATGGTCGATATTAACGTGGTTTTACCAGCACCATTGGGACCCAGCAGCGCAAGAATCTCGCCTTCACGAATATCCAGATCAATGCCTTTTATGGCTTGATGCTGGTTGTCGTAGGTTTTGGTCAACCCTTTAATGCTGATAATAGGAACAGATTCATTCATTCCCCATTGTCTCACAGGAAACCTCAAGTCGCACAGGAAACCTTAAAGGGGTAAGATCAAGCCCACCTGAACTCCAGTTCTGGTGTTGCGTATATCAACACGACCTCGATGGGCTTCGGCAATCATTCGCACAATATACAGACCAAGCCCCATGTGCAGTTCGCCATCGTCACTGGCACGATCAGAGAACATAGGGTCAAATAGCTGTGATTGTAGTTCGGCTGGAATATGTGAACCATTGTTGGCAACAGCCAACAGCACCATCAATTGACCATTCTCGATAAAAGACTCCAGCACCAATGTGACTGTTTCGTCGTTACAAAACCCAACCGCATTGTGTACCAGCTTATCAAACGCCTGTATAAGCAATTCTGCCGCAGCATATAACTCCATCTTTTCCGGTCGACCAGTTGCGAAAGCAAACTGTGATGTTATATGCGTATTTGGATAAACCTGTTTATAGCGCGCCAATGACCCCTGAAACCAGGCCATTAAGTCAATCGATTGCATATGCGATTGTTGTACGGTTTGTTCTAAACGCGTTGATTCAACCAGCGCACGAATAATGGCATCAAGTTGATCTGCACCACCGCTGGCCCGATCCATCAGACGCACTGTTTCACTGTCAAGCCGATCGCGATCCATATTTTCGATTGAAGTCTTTACAACACTTAAAGGCGTACGTAGTTCATGGGATAGCCGACTCGATAAAGCTTCCAGGTACTTGGTATAGTTTGCAGAGCGATCTAGCAGTGCACTGAGCTTGCGTGATAAGTCGCCAATCTCATCTTTAGCATCACTTTGCGGCAGCCCCCTTACCCGCCCGTCATCTGCTACTGCCCTGGTGGCCAATCTGGAAAGTGAGCGTATACGCATGGAAAGAAGGCTGGCATAAATCAGTAAAACCAAACCTGCCAACAAGCTGACCAGAGTCAGTAAGCTAAACAGACGTGCAACGCTACTGGCCGAATAAGCTGACGCTAAGTCTTCGTTCGACTCGAATAACAAAAAACCGTTCGGCTCATCTCCTCCCACAGGCACCAATGTGCCCAGTACCGTATCGCGCTCCTGAGTGACATAGTGTTTGGTTTCGGCCTGTTTTTTTGCCAGCGCGTCAACGTCTTCAGGTGGCAAGTGTAAGCCATCCATCAACTTGAAAGGTTGGCCGTTAACTTGCGCGTCTGCCACAAAATAGGCAAATATGCGAAATAAAATCGCATTAAAGAAACCACGTAAAGCTGGATCGTACTCATATTCCTCAGCAGTTTTTTCATACAAAGAATTTATATCAGAGAGCAAACGCCCTTGTCGATCAAACAAACGCGCTCGTGTTCCACGAGTCACCCATTGCGCTAAACGTTTGTCGGCAATTTGCGATGCATAGAATATATTGCCAGGTATAGTCGCACTTTCATCCCGGTGCAAAGCAGCCATTGATAACGGGTCCGAAGTCCCAAGCCAACGCATGCGCGACTTGTCTGTCGAATCAATATCGACAAATGCCATACCAATAACAGACGATGGCGGTGGTAGCGGCATGCTCAGCTCCAAATGAAACCCCTGTGGTGTTGCAGCCCACACCCCACTATAACGAGCAAGTCGTCTGCCGGCAGACAGGCCTTTGCCATTATCGGATGCACTCATGCCTACTACCGGCCCCGGCGCCACGGTACGGAACAGAACATGTTCGAGACTAGTGCGAGAATCAGTGATCAGAAGTTCCACGGCATCACCATTGACGAGCATGGCCTGCCTGTCGAGCGACTCACCTTCTGCCAGATTAAAACGTGGTGCCGGTGGTTTATGATAAACAACTTCATCGTCGCGTACATCAGCAAATAGGTAGAGACGATTACCACGAGTAGCTAGCCGCACGCGCAACTGGTCTTCATTGTTTTTGTACGCTAATGCTGGCGAGGATAGAATTTGCCATTCATCGGCGTAGCCATCAACAAACATTGGAAAGTTGGCTGCTTCTGCATACAAATCAGTCTTTGCGGCTTTAGTACGACTCAGATGCAGAACCTCGTGCAAAGCGTCCGCTTCAGCCAAAGCAAGACGCGCGTTAGCCACCTTTAACGACTGAGCATCGACGCGCGTCTGCCGCAAAGATTCATCGAGTTGCTTCACACTTTGCCATCCGATAACAGGCACCGCCAATGTAAGCGCACCCGCCAGCAACATTTGTGTTCGCAGGTTCATCTAATCTTCATCTGCGACACGTCATTAATAATCCAGACCTTCCACCCAACGATAGCCAAGCCCATAAGCTGTTTGAATGCAATTGAAATCGTTATCGATCTTCAAGAATTTTTTTCGAATGCGCTTGATGTGCGCCGTTATAGTCTGATCATCGAGCACTACATTGGCGGCATCCATAAGCTGCTGTCGACTTTTAACCTGGCCATGCTGGCTGGCAAGACAGGCAACCAACCAAAATTCAGTTACCGTCAGCTCTACCGGTTTGTCACGCCACAGCGCTACGAGTCGCTCTTGATCGATAGACAGTGGCCCAATACTTTGTACAGCCGGTGTGTCAGATTGGCTTAACACTTCAACTCGGCGCAAAAGCGTATTTACGCGCGTGATAATCTGAGCAAGGCTTATATCTTTAGTCAGGTAATCGTCAGCGCCCAGTCGTAAACCAGAGATAACATCAAGCTCACTATCTCTTGCTGTCAAAAACAAAATCGGTAACCGTTCAGACAAATTTCGAAACGCCTGACACAGCTCAAAACCCGCTTCGCTGTCATTCCCAAGTCCAATATCAATAATAGCCAGATCAGGCAAACTGGTTTTCACCGCGGTTAACGCAGCGTCCGCCGTAGCGAAGTCCTGAACCGTATAACCCGCTTTTTCCAAAGCCATGCGGTAGTTGTCTCGCAGGGCCGGCTCGTCTTCAACCAACACAATGGTACGGCTGGATTTATCTATTGTCATAATTGGTCAGAATTGCTCTTATTAGATACACATTAACTGCTTAGATACACATTAACTACGCATTAGCGTTTCCCAGGCTGTGTGCAGGTTTACCGGTTCCATCGCTATATAGCAAAGCGTGACATGCATCATACCGACTACGACCACAATCTTCGCGTCACTACGCACACAGTGGTTAATTTTTTTGGCAACTAATGCAACATCTGGTAATTCTACCGAGAATAGCCGCACAAAACCGTTGACGGCCTTCACCGTGATCATGCTTGTAGTGTTACCTTTTTATATTGGCTCAGCGAAAACTGAACCTTGTCCGCTATAATCAGGCGATGAAATACGCCTCTTTAACCGATCGAATTAAACCCGCCGACGATGCCGAAGGCTCCCCGTGGGAAGTCCATGAATTAGCGTGCAAGCGCGCAGCGGAAGGCGAAGACATTGTGTTGCTTAGCATTGGGCAGGAAGCTGACGAACTTACCCCTGCAAGCATTGTGAATGCGGCAATCCAAAGCCTGCAAAACGGTGATCATCACTACACTGATGTTAATGGTACTCCTGAGTTACGCGCAAGCATTGCTCGTTATCACACAAAACTGACTGGCCAACAAGCAACGGCTGACAATTGCACTAGCTTCGCCGGTGCACAGAACGCTTTATTTGCAACCGCACAAGTGTTGTTGGAATCGGGTGATGAGGTTATTGTTTCAGAACCCTACTACACAACCTATGCAGCCACTTTTAGCTCTTCGGGCGCGAGCCTGATCAGTATTCCAGTAACCAAAGCAAACGATTACCAACTGAGCACCAACGATATTGCCAATGCAATAACCGATAAAACACAAGCCATTGTGTTGAACTCACCGAATAACCCAATGGGTACCTGTTACAGTAAAAAAGAGTTCGCCACCGTCATTGACCTCTGTGTTGAACACAGCATCTGGTTAATCGTTGATGCCGTATATCTCGATATCGTATCAGTCAATCCAGCCGACTTACCACATTCAATTCCAAGCGCAAATAAAGTTCTGGTGACCATTGGTTCACTGTCTAAATCGCACCGCATGACAGGATGGCGCATGGGTTGGACAGTCGCGCCCAAAGAGGTTGCTGCACACTTAACCCATCTATCCATGTGCATGCACTACGGCTTAACACCATTTATTATGAAAGCAGCTACAGTTGCCATAGAACAATCAACTCAAACACCAGAGCTGGTACGTGAAACATTAGCCCGACGCCGGCAAATGGCTACGCCAATATTGAAGACACTTCGTGGCGCTACGCTGCACGATTCAGGTCAGGGTATGTTTATGTTGATTGATGTCTCTGAGCTTGGAATCTCGGCGCACACATTTAGTATGCGTTTGCTTAACGAATTTAATGTTGCGGTTCTACCCTGTGACGGCTTCGGAGAAGCTGGCGCTACATTGGTACGAGTTGGTTTGTGTGTCGATGATGCCAAACTTGAAGGTGCTTGCCAGAAAATCGTGGAATGCGTTGCTAAGTTCGCTGATTAAACAGATCAGTTGCATTGTAACGCCTTTTCAAAACTCTCAGCACCATCGAAAGGTCCGATGTCCAGAGTAGTGATCAGCCCATCATTGTCGAGCGTTGATGCAAGTATACGGCGCCATTCAGCGTCTGCGGTAATCATCATCGTTTTGCCCTCGCAGGTTTTGATGCCGCCAGAAATAAAGTCTTCACCAATACGGTGGTTGCTGTAACCTCGGCGACTAACGATCTCTTGCAGCTCGCTAGCCCGATATGTCCAGACTCTGAGGGTCTTCGCCAGATGAGGCCTGTCGACAAATGCAATGTCCATATTTCCATCGTTGTTGAAGTCTGCTATTCCAATTGGTGCCAGCCACCTGTTCGCTGTACCGATATACGGAGTTTCTGTGAATAACTCTAAACCACCGTCACCTAATCGATAAACGGCAATTTGCGCGCCGTAGTTCTGATGACTGCGAATAGTGATTACTTCATCGCCCGGCTGCTGATCAATATCTGCAAGTCTGGTTTGAATGTCCTCAAACACATGAGGTCGTCCGAGTTCTACCGAGTAGGTGCAGCCGGCGTTTGATGTGACTCTAAGAATCGAAGGCTCAATGGCATCGCCAAGGACGCCATGACGGTAGCGACCCGTGCCTCCGTCGTACCAGGCAGTCGCAATGCCAGTATCAGAGTTACTTTGAGCAACAGATTCGGGAAAGTCTGAGTCGTCAGAATTCAGCAATTCGCAGGCTGAAACATAAGAGCAGGAAAAACAGATGGATAATAGCGCATTTGCAGCGAGTAATTTGTTCATGCTAGTACATACCTTGAATTGTGCTTTTCTCTAACTTGTGTGGGCCTCCATCCGTTTTAGGCCGAAGGACCCTGAATTCCTGAACATTGTGTACATCGATCTTAGCTATGACTTCATTATCAGAAGTCACATTATCAACATACAGGAAGAACACTAATGTCGGCTACTTGCCGCTTTTGTCGCTCATAATGTCTTAGTATCTGAAAATTTTCAAGTAAATGCAGTAGCGGCTTCAAGCACCAAACTGGCGTAGTTCGCATAAGTGATGTATTAAATTCTAACTTCTTGTTAGTGACAGAATCCTCTTTCCGGTAGTTGCTTAAGTTTGAGAAAGGTCGATGACACCAAACTTGAAGGCGCCTGCCAGAAAATCGTGGATTGCGTTGCTAAGTTCGCTGATGAGATTTGAATGTTGCAAACCGTAGCTTACTTCGTTTGCAAAACATGCCTTCAATTGATGATGATCTGTAAGTGACATTGTCACAGTCAGCTGCTTAAACATTATGATAGGCTATAAGTCAATTTCACATTGTATAGACATTGGGCTAATGGCTTCAGTAATAATGTAGGACTGCAAGAATATATGAGCCAAGCACACTGCGCTTGGCGTTGTTTTCAATAAATCTTGCTAGTCGATTTATGCGTTACTAATAAATTCATAAGCCGGAACTTTCAGAAGCAAACTATTGTCAATTGACATTGTAGTACCCACAGACTCTTACTCATCTCCCTTTTAAAAAAAGTTGTTTTGTTAGATGAATGTGAGCGTCAAAATTTACAATTAAATCCATGGAGGTTGGAAAAAATGGTTTCTAAAAAACCAGTTTTAATTTCTTTTTCTATCGCAATTGCGATACTTGTCGCTGGCTGTAACTCCAACGATGACGATAACGATGTTGCAAACGTTGTCTCTGAAGATGAAGCAAACGTTGTCTCTGGCGATGGCGATGGCGCTGACGCTGACGCTGACGCCGGCGATGCTGATGGTGATGGTGATGGCAATCCTGACGAAGCCAATACGGCACTTCCTAGCGCACCTGACGGCAGTGATACAGTGCTTTCCAGAGCCGATATGAGCTTCTTTGTAACAAGCAATGGTATTGGTGATGGTGGCAATTTGGGTGGACTCGCTGGAGCAGACGTTCACTGCAGTAACCTGGCTGCAGCCGCAGGATCAACGGCAACAGAATGGCGAGCTTATTTAAGCACCACGGGCGCTGACGGCGTTAACGCCATTGACCGCATTGGAGCAGGACCATGGGTCAACGCTTTAGGCGTCACCGTGGCAACCGATGTAGCAGACCTGTTATCTGACGGTAGCAATCTGAACGGATTAACTGCTGTTACAGAAAATGGCGATGTTGTACCTGGCAGAGGCTTTACTCCAAACAGACACGATATTCTCACAGGTACAACTCTCGAAGGGTTGGCGTCAACGGATGCCACGGACACCACTTGTGGCAACTGGACAAGCAACGGCGAAGGTTCTGCTATTGTAGGACATCACGATAGAAGTGGGCCGTTGATCGACTTTGTGGTTAATCCAAATTCTTTTAGTACAGCGCACCCTTCGCGCGGTTGCAGCCAAGAGGATTTGCAAAGTACTGGCGGTGATGGCTTATTCTACTGTTTTGTAGAGAACTGATATTATTTGCAAAGTACAGTACGATTAATGCAAGAGTACATAAGCAGCGCTCGCCTCTTTTGAGGCGGCGCTGTTTTCAATCTATCTTTTTGTCGTGATGGTATCCCACCGATAAGTTATTGCTATGCCGGCCTCGGCACCCTTCTTTCCAGCCAACCAAAAAACAACACAATAATACCTGTCAGTACTATGTAAATACCTGCTACAAATAACAAAGGCTCATAAATACGATACGTTTCCTGCCGCACTATCGAGCCAACACCGTATACATCAAAAACAGTGATGGTTGCCGCCAATGGTGTCGCTTTTAGTGTTAAGACAAATTCGCCGGCAAGCGTTGGCAGAACATTTTGTAATGCTCTGGGCAACCAGATTCGCCTTAATAAGGTAAACCGGCTCATACCAAATGCACGTGCAGCTTCCAGCTCACCTTTTGGAACACTTTTAAATGCACCGCGCATCACTTCACCCTCATACCCCGCCACACTAATCGTGAATGCCAACAATGCAAACGGAAAAGCCTCACGCAGGATTGGCCACATGAAACTCTCTCGAATACCAGGGATTAACGGAAATAATGCACCCAGACCGTAGTACAACAACCACAGCTGAATAAGCAGAGGCGTTCCTCGAACCACGGTACAAAAGCCACGTGCAATGGCACCAAGCCAGCGGGGGCCGGTAACCTGCACTAAACCGATGGGAATAGCGAACAACATACCAAAGATAATTGACAAGCTCAGGAGCTGAAGCGTGATCAATAGCCCGTCTACAAATTTGGGCAAGTACTCTGGTATCCAGGACCAAACCATAGTGTCAGCTTAGCTCGGGTTGACCACGGCGAGTGTGCTTTTCCAAACGGCGGAATAACACGTTTGACAACAACGTAAGCGATAGGTAAAGCGCTCCCGCGGCGAGAAAAAAGACCCAGTATGCATGTGTCACACCAGCCGCTTGGCGTGTAACCAGGGCCAGTTCAGTAAAGCCAACCACCGCAAGCAAGGCTGTGTCTTTGGCAACAATTAACCACAGGTTTGCCATACCCGGTATGGCATGTGGAATCATTGCAGGAATAGTAATTCTTCGCAGTATCGTTGTAGACGACATACCGAAGGCTTGTGCAGCTTCTATTTGTCCGCGAGGTACCGCGCGCATTGCGCCTCGTATTACCTCGGTTGCATAGGCGCCTTGAACAATGCCGAGCACAGCAATTCCAGCTACCAGACCACTGATATCGATCGGGCGATAGCCCATGGCATCTAGTATTGAGTTGATTGCACCAGTGCCTGCATAGTACAGCAGTAATATCAGCACCAATTCAGGCACGGCACGTATCAATGTGGTGTAGATTTCAAGTAACCAGCGAGTGACCTTACTACCGTGTATTTTACCCAGCGCTCCAAAAAGTCCAATGGACAAGCCAAGCATGTAGGCGCCCACAGCTATTTGTATGGTGCTCCAAAAGCCACCCAACATGCGCCAGCCCCAACCACCATCTGAGAAAGACAGCAATTGCCAGTTTGCGAATAGGTCACTCATGTTGGGTGAGGTATTCGGTGGCAAGGGCTGCCACCGAATGGATTAATTAAGCTATGGCTTATTCACCATAGATATCGAAGTCGAAGTATTTCTTGGAAATTTCATCGTACGTACCATCTTCACGAATCTGTTTGATAGCAGCATTGAATTTTTCAACGAGTTCTGTATCTTCCTGGCGAATACCGGCACCTACACCTGCACCAAAAACGGCTGCATCGTTCAAATAAGATTTGATTTCATAATCGGCTCCGGCGTCGCTTGCCAGAAAATCGGCAAACGCCAGCGAATCACCAACAACCGCATCAACACGACCAGCTACCAAATCCTGATTATGCTCATCAAAGTTCTGGTATGTTTTTACACTGCCAGCTATTCCATCGTAATGTACTTCGGTGTAATTTTGATGGGTAGTAGATACCTGTACGCCCACAACCAGATCTTTAACACTTTCGGGCGAACCATCAAGCTCACTCGATTTTGCTGCAACAATGGCAGCAGGTGTGTTGTAGTACTTATCTGAAAAAGAAATGGTTTTCATACGCTCTTCAGTGATCGACATTGAACCTACAATGGCGTCAATTTTCTTGGCCAGCAACGCAGGGATAATGCCGTCCCAGGCCACTGGTACCACTTCACAGGTTTCGCCCATGGCCTCACACAGCGCAGCACCTATCTCAACTTCCCAACCAACCAACTCTCCCGAAGCATTGGTTTCGGAAAACGGAGGGTATGGCGCTGAGTCCAAGCCAAGACGAATATCTGCCACAGCGCTGGTAGCACCCAAACCTAGTACCGATGCTAGTGCAATTGATTGAATAACGTTTTTCATTTGTAGCTTTCTCCTGATGTTTGTACCGATACTGTTTGATCGGTCTTTTCTACTATTAAACTTGTTGAACCAGCTAAACTCTTGAGCTAGTGTATCGATGACACGAACGCTTTACAGCGTTCGCTCTGAGATTCATAAAACACTTTCTGGGACGTACCCGACTCCTCCACTAGTCCGTTGTGCAAAAAAATCACTTGATTGGATACATCTCTGGCAAATTTCATTTCATGGGTAACCAGAATCATGGTGCGCCCTTCATTGGCCAGATTTTTGATGACTTTAAGCACCTCGCCAACCAGTTCAGGGTCGAGCGCTGATGTTGGTTCGTCAAAAAGCATAACACGCGGCTCCATTGCCAGCGCACGAGCTATGGCCGCCCGTTGCTGCTGTCCACCGGACAGGAAGGCTGGAAACTGCTCACGCTTCTCCCACAGACCAACACGATTCAAGAAATGTTCTGCTCGTTCACGCGCCTCAGCTTTGGGTAGCTTGAGAACATGAACTGGGACTTCCATCACATTCTGCAATACGGTCATATGCGCCCACAAATTAAAGCTTTGAAACACCATGCCTAGTTTGGTGCGCAATCGCTCTACTTGCTTCATGTCAGACGGTACCAGGCCTTTTTTGGTGTTGTTAAATTGTATGGCTTCGCCAGCCACACTTATTTCGCCACTGGTTGGGAGCTCAAGCAGATTGATACAACGTAAGAACGTGCTTTTTCCTGAACCACTGGAACCAATGATGGACAGCACATCTCCCTCATGAGCTCTTAGCGACACACCTCGAAGCACTTCCAGATCACCAAAATTTTTATGCAGGTTCTCGACAACCACCGCTTCGTTGCTGGAGCGATGCAGGCCGTTATCCATTGTTTTGCCACACTATTTTCATAGCGCACAGTTTAGGGCATTGATACCAGCGATGTAAATGCTTTACGACGCACCGACGTACTCAGTGTACGTATTAGCTCAATAGTTCTTGCAGCTCAGCGGTTGAATACTCAGCATATCGATTCTCCTCGATATCGAACCAATCTTTTAGAACGCGCTCGTATAAGGACCGGTAATCCATTGAGTGCACCAGATCACCGTCAATCAGCTTAGACAGATCTGGCGCTACGCCGTAAAGACCTCCACGCACGCGTCCCCCGGCAAGCAAATGCGGTGCCGCGGTTCCATGATCGGTACCAGCGGACAAATTTTCAGCTGCACGACGACCAAATTCTGAATAAGTCATGACCAGCGTGTTGCCCCATTCACCATCAGATTGTAGCGCTCGTGCAAAACCATTAATCGCACCGGACAAACGTTTCAATAAACGGGCGTGTCGGCCAAGTTGATAATCGTGTGTATCAAAACCACCTAACTGGACTCGATACACCGGTGTATCAACACCGGCCTGAATCAGTTGAAGCACTTGTGCCAGCTGCACTCCAAATTCTCCGCCTGGCAATGTTTTTATTGTCGGCACCTTTCGCAACTTGTTCGATAAGCTATCCAGCGTGTGATGCAACTCTTGCATTTTTCCAGCAACCAGATCGAGAGTTTTGTTAAATTGCTTACCACCTTCGGGCAACGCGGCGCTGCTGGAATCAATCTGACTGGTTGATTCCAGCGACATCCATCGACCACTCAGGCTACTGAATAAACTCAAATCGCCTTTAAGACTGATGCCGTGCGCATCGTTAACAACACGACCCAGCTGGTGTTCAATGTCGTGAGTCAACCAACCGTTACTACCCGCTCTAATTCCATCACCACCTGACTCCCATAAGGCAATAGAGGCAAAGTGTGAACGATTAGGCTGCGGATAACCCAGACCCTGCACCCATGCCAGCTCACCCTTATCCCATAAACGCATTAATGGCTTTAATCCTGAATGAAAGGCCATCTGATCATCAATTGAGAGAACATCATTTTTGTTCAAGCCAATCGATGGTCGTAAGCGATGATAGTAATCGTTGTTGAAAGGCACGAGGGTATTTAGCCCGTCATTGGCACCGGTGAGCTCTACCAGTACAAGGCGACGACCGCTTGCAACGCCGTTGGCGGCCATTAATGTCTGTAAGGGCGTCAGCCCCATTGGCAGTGTAACGCCTGCAGCAATTGATTTTAGTAAGCTTCGTCTGTTCATATCAAACCCTCTGTGATTAATAAACCTGATATACAGGGTGGGTAAGCAGTTTTTCCAACTGAAGTTCTATAGGTACTGCCGGGTCGATCTGTAAATCTGGAATTTGCTGTGCTGGAACCCCACCAATAAGCAGCTGCGGCAAAGACAAGCTTGCGTCGCTAGCCAACCGGGCAAATGTATCAATATTATTAATGGCAATAATTGGATCTGCCAAAACAAAGGACTGCTGAACTGGCTGAGAATATCGCTGATTGAAACTAAACTTTGTTGCATCGATACCGTACACACTGGATTTAATGCGTGATTCGAGACTGGCTATGCGTTCTTGCCAGAGCTTTGTACCGACTTTCTGGTTATCGTTTATCGCCTTACTGCCCAGATGTTTCATCAGGTCTGGCAAGCTGCCGTATATCGCTTTGATCAGTGCTTGTTCAGAGTCTGTGATACTTTCGTAATGACAATCTATCTGTTTGTTCTGCCCACGTCGCAATGGGAATACCATGCTTTTCTGTTGAGATCGTTTGTCTATCCTTGCGCATGCGGGCCACCGTTCAAAACAGTCGGGCCAGCAATTAAAGGAATCCAGAGTAATGACCAGCTCGCTATCGTTCTCGCTGGTCAAGTTAAAACTAACTGTATGAAACGTTGTCCCAGGAGTCTGCACATTTTCCAACGCAATATTGGCAATAAGCTTTTTATTTTTATGCTTAACCCCGAGTAAACTAGCAGAGCTTGCTGTGAATGGTGCGTTGCGGCTTTTACTATGGTCAAGTTTATTAACAAGCTCTATGGCGACAGCTCCCCCACAGTATAAATGACCTGCTTTTTGTCGATTTTTTGGTACACACATGGATTCCTGCTGCGCACCTTCTGCTGCAAACGTATTGCCATTCACTGATATAGAATCAACAAAAAGATTTCGATCACCCGGCTGGTCAGCGGCATCGTTCAAAAACGCGATTTTTACAAGAACACTATTTGACAGAGCGTCGGCAGGCGGGTAGTACTGGACTGTTTGCCAGGCCAGCTGACTCATGTCGCGCATTTCTCCAAACATTTCTGTGTCATAACCAATATCAAGTTCACGCACTTCGCTAGTCCAAAGCACATTCTCGTTAGCACCGTGTAACGACACTTTGTATTTAGGAGCACCTTGATATAAATGTGCAGCCAAACGAACTTGCAGTGGTGATTGGTCGTTGCTCTGTTTCGATGCGGTCATGGTTGATGACGTCATCATTTGATTTTCGGAATCTGAAGGCTCCATCGACATGCGTTGAGAATCCGGTGATGAGGTCGCTGGTACAGACAACAAAGTCTGCATTGCCAATTGCCGATTAAGCAATCGTCCCGGCACCACGTACGCGGCACCTTCATTCCAACCAGCCACATTAGGCGGAGCGAACAGATCCATTCCAAGCATTGCCAGCAATGAAGGCATTTGTGTCCACGCTCGTTTTGGGTAATCAAGCGAACGTGCTGTACCGATTAGAAGCGTAGCCGGCGATTTGATCAAAGCAAGTCGATTTTCTTCTTGCCAAAATGCCTCACTCATCAATACTGATGAGTAAAGGTGTTTGAGATCGTAGTCAGACTCCCTAAACTCTCTCGACAAGGCATCGACAAAAGCTGGTTTTGGATTAGCGTCTGAAATAAACGCATGCCAGAATTTTTTAACTAGATGTTCTGCAGCTTCCGGTTGTTCAAGAATAAGATCAATCAATGTATCGCCGTCGTGCACCGCACTGTTGCCAAACAGCGTTTTCTCTTCCATGTCACGCTTGTTACCATGCAATTGAAACGACAAATTATGTGTAGCGCTAACGCCATAACCGGTTAACGCCCTCGCCGCCTCCTTTACTGTCGCTTCATCGTAATTACCTTCGCCCAATGTAAATAGCTCGAGTAGCTCGCGGGCAAGGTTCTCGTTAGGTGTGCCTTTACGATTGGATTCATTATCAAGATACAACAGCATGGCAGGGTCTCGAATTATGGCTTTCAGCAGCGCCCGATAAGACCCGGTTCCGAGCTCCCTGAATAACTGATTTTGTCGCGCCATACTGACACTGTGGCGACCAACCCCGTCGTAGCTCGTGGCAAAATGATCGTGCCAAAACAGTACCAAACGTTCACTTTGCGGTGAACGGGTCTGTAACATGTTGTTCACCCACCACTGACGCAGCTGGACAATTTCTTTATCTCGTTCTGCGTCGAATGCTCGTTTCTCGGATTGCGATAAAAAACGATGTATCCAATAATGTGGGGCTGGCTCATTGACCCACGCTGGCATTGGTATATGTGACTGTGTGTCAAGAGTTTCGACGATAACCTGCACTGCATTCATACGGGACATATTCATCAGCGCAGAAAGCTCTTCAGGGGATGCACCCAATCCTGTTCTACCGACAAGGTGACGAGCGTCAACCAATGACATTGGTTGCTGTAGCCAGTCTGGTGTTGGAGTTTCTGATGTGTCTTGAGCGCGGACTGCACCCAGCGGAGTGACTATGCCAACCAACAACACCGTAAGCACACTGGTTTGCAAACAAAACTGCAAACAAAACTGCAAGTATTGCTGCAAAAAAGTGCGTATATTTGATCTGCAACTGTAGGAATAATAATGCATCTGCATAACCAACATCCTAAATTGTTTTTACTTGTTCAAGCATCCGAAATGCCAGACTGACTCGTACAAATAGTATGGTGAAAGTTATCCCACAGCTACTGAACTGAGGCTGAATAAAATGAAAAATTTCTTACACTTTGTAATATTTCTATTTTTGTTGAATGCCAGTTTAGTCCGCGCTGACGCGAATCAATCAGAGCCAAATGTGCAAATAACGCCAGAACAGGTTGTTCGCATTGTTATTGAAGCGCTTAAAACTAATGATCCGTCAAAGAACGATGACGGGATTGCCACTGTGTTTGAGTTCGCATCACCTGGAAACAAGTCCGCTACCGGACCACTACAACGTTTCACAAAAATGATTAAAGGCGGGTTCGGTCAAATGCTCAATCACATTGACAGCGAATTCGGCCCAATGGAAATCAAAGAGAATACTGCACTGCAGGCGGTATGGTTAACCACGCGCAGTGGCCAGCAAATTGGTTACGTATTCCAAATTGGAAAACAAGTCGGTGGTGAATTTAATGACATGTGGATGACCGAATCGGTATGGCCAATTGGTGAGAGAAAACCACCAAGGCAGTCTATTTAAGTCAAGCCTCCGGCATTTTAATATTGTGTTGCCGGCAGGCCTGCTGCACAGTATTGTGCAATAGACACGCTATCGTCATTGGTCCAACCCCACCTGGCACCGGGGTTATTGCACCGGCAACACTCTCTGCAGTAGCAAAATCGACATCACCAACCAGTTTTTTCTTGCCATCGCGCTCGATTCGATTAATACCGACATCGATTACCGCAGCACCGGGTTTAATCCAGTCACCGGGTATCATTTCCGGACGCCCCACTGCAGCAACCAAAATATCAGCCCCGCGACATACCGCTGCAAGATCTTGTGTACGCGAATGGGCAATAGTGACCGTGCAGCTCTCAGCCAGTAATAAACTGGCCATCGGTTTACCGACAATATTTGATCGTCCAACGACAACAGCACTTTTACCGCTGAGACTGCCAAGCCGATCTTTCAACATCATGATGCTACCCAATGGAGTACAAGGCACCACGCCTTCACCACCAGTACTCAGCAAACCAACATTAGTTAGATGAAAACCATCAACGTCTTTCTCATAGTGAATGGCATCCAGCACGTTCGATTCGTTGATGTGCTTTGGCAATGGCAGTTGTACCAGAATGCCGTGAATAGCAGCGTCGTTGTTCAGCGTTTTAATAAGTGCAAGTAAATCTTCCTCGGCAGTTTCTGCGCTCAGCTTATGCTCTATAGAGTTCATTCCAACTTCTATGGTTTGTTTTGCTTTGTTGCGAACATAAACCTCACTGGCTGGATCTTCTCCGACCAACACAACAGCCAAACCGGGAGTTAGTTGGTGATTCTCTTTTAGTTTGGTGACTCGAGATGCGATATCTTTACGCAGCCGCGCGGCAAAGGCTTTGCCATCGATAATGTTACTCATGAAAATTTGAACCCATTTATT